>JAYKGU010000277.1:0-53215 GCA_035285585.1 Synechococcales cyanobacterium | reverse complement strand
TCGTTCTGCTGTCATTTTGCTGTAGGTTGGGTAGAGCGCTAGCGAAACCCAACGCAACCCTCGCTGGTGTTGGGTTTCGCTTTGCTCAACGCCAACCTACATTAAAACTTTTGTCAGTCAATCAGGGCTGTTGCTCACTTCAGAGTTAACTTTCAGAGTTAACTTTAGACTGTCTGCCTTAAATATTCGGCATTCAAGCGTTGCTTGGCCAGGGGAATGGTTTTTTGTAGTGCCCAATTCTCCAGGTTGGAGAGGGCGCGATCGCGATACTGGCCATACCGTTCCTTCTTATTACGAATTCGCTGGGGTAGTGCCGGTAGAATTCCAAAGTTGGGCGGCATCGGCTGAAAATACTTGGGTTCTGCTGAGCTGATGAAGGCGAACAGCGCTCCCATCAAGGTGTTTTCTGGCAGCGTCAACAGCTCCTTTCCTAACGCGAAGCGGGCAGCATTGGTTCCGGCCAACCAGCCCCCTGCTGCCGCTGCCGTATAGCCTTCGGTGCCAATGAGCTGACCCGCCGCAAACAGGGTCTGCCGCTGGCGGAACTGGAGGGTGGCATCCAGCAATTCAGGGGCGTTGATAAACGTGTTGCGGTGCATCACCCCCATGCGCACAAATTCCGCCTGCTCCAGTCCGGGAATCAGGCGAAACACGCGAGACTGCTCGCCCCAGCGCAAGTTTGTCTGAAAGCCCACCATATTCCACAACTGTCCGGCTTTGTCTTCCTGACGGAGCTGAACGACAGCGTAGGGGCGCTTACCTCGATTTTCCGGATCTTTGAAGTCTCCTAAACGAGCGTCGAACAGGCCCACGGGCTTGAGGGGGCCGTAACGCATGGTGTCTTCGCCACGACGGGCCATCTCCTCAATGGGGAGGCAACCTTCGAAGAACTTGGCCGTTTCCTGCTCAAAGTCTTTTAGCTCGGCTTGTTCCGCTTCACACAGAGCCTGCCAAAACTGGAGGTACTGCTCCCGATTCATGGGGCAATTAAGATAGGCTGCTTCGCCCCGGTCGTAGCGGGAGGCGAGAAAGGCAACATCGCGGTTAATAGATTCACCCACGACGATGGGGCTGGCGGCGTCAAAAAAGCTGAGATAGTCCATCCCGGTGAGCCGCTGCAAGTCCTGGGCCAGGGCATCGCTGGTGAGGGGGCCTGTGGTGAGGACGGTAATGCCCTCAGTGGGTAGGGCTTTCACCTCTCCCCGACGGAAGTCGATCAGGGGATGGCTGGCCAAAGTTTCCGTTAAATCTTGACTGAAGACGGCCCGATCGACCGCCAGGGCACCCCCGGCTGGAACGCGGTGCTCGTCGGCCTTTTGAATGACAACGGAGCCGAGTCGTCGCAGTTCTTCGTGGAGGAGGCCCGAGGCGCGATCGCTCGACTGGGCACCAAAAGAATTGCTGCACACCAGCTCGGCCAGGTGCTCCGTGTGGTGGGCGGGGCTGCGCCGCTGGGGACGCATCTCATGGAGGATCACGGGAATCCCGGCCTGGGCGATTTGCCAGGCGGCTTCGGTTCCCGCCAGTCCGCCGCCGATGACTTGAATGGGAGGCATGGGGTGTGACATCAGTCTGGAGAGGGGAAGCTAGCAAACCTACTTATGATAGCGTCCGCCCTGGAGGATAGTCTTGGCGCGGTAGAGCTGCTCCACCAGCAGCAGGCGGGCCAACTCGTGGGGAAAGGTCATAGGAGAAAGGCTGAGGATCTGGGCGGCCTGTTGGCGGAGGCTGGGATCAATCCCCTCAGGGCCACCAATGGCAAAGACCAGGCTGTTGGAAGCGGCGGTGCCCAGCCAGTGGGCAAAGGCGGGAGAGTCATAGGTTTCGCCGTCTTCGGAGAGGGCAATGAGGCGATCGCCCATCTTCACCTTTGCCAAAATCTGCGCCGCTTCCGTCTGGGGATCGGAGTCTTTGATTTCTACCACTGTCAACTCTGGCAGGCGCTTTTGGTAGATGCCGATGCCGTCTTGAATCCAGGACTTTTTGATTTTGCCAACGGCAATTAGCGTCAATTTGGGAAAGGCTGTCATGATTCGATTTCTCAAGCCACGAATTAATGTCAGAAAGCTACCGTGGAGTATGACAAGGTATGGGCGATTCTAGCGAAACGTCCTGGGAGTCTACGCTGAAAGAGTTTACGAAGAATTTACGGTTAGATAGCATCACCGATATGAGCTTTGCAGACTGGGGTGCAGCCGCATCCACCTCAGGTTTGATGATGAGCAACGACCGTCAAGATTAGAGGGTTAAATCTTCAAAATTTCCTTTGTCTTTAGCGGGATGAAATATTTCATTTTGTTGCAGAGTATCGCCCTTGGCAGCCCGTTCACCCCTTTCCAGGGTAATCTCCTGTCTCTCGGCAGATGAATAAACTGGCTGGGGAATTCCCTCCATGTATGAAACAAATGAAAAGAATTCCAGGATTCATGGGCTGCCCCCTTTAGAATTTTCAATAACTGACCCTACCTCACGTCTATAGCAATGAAACAGATTCCTGCTCCCCTGTTAACCCTAGTCGGCGGCGTCTTAGTCACGCTGATTAGCCTTTGGGTTGGTCAAAATCATGGCCTGTTGCCGGAACAGGCGTCGGCCCAGGCTCCCCTGGTGGATAGCTTATTTGACGTGATGGTGACCATCGCTACGGCCCTATTTATTGTGGTTGAAGGCACCATCGTCTATTTCGCTATTCAGTTCCGCAAGCGTCGCGGCGACGAGGAAGACGGGCTGCCCATTGAGGGTAACCTGCCCCTGGAAGCTTTCTGGACTGCCATCCCAGCCGTTATCGTTATCGGCCTCGGTATCTATAGCGTCGAAGTTTTCCAGGAGATGGGCGGTATTTCTCCAGCCCACCAGCACGGGATGCAGTTTTCTGACGCATCCCAGGTGGCGCTGGTGGCCCAGGCTCCCAGCGGTGATGGAGCGATCGCCGAAGATGTCTCTGCTCCCCTGCTGGCCCAGGCAGGCGAAGAAACCCAGCCAGCGGCCCTGAATCGGGTGAAATACGGGTTTGGCGCATCTCCCGAAATGGGCGATCGCACCCCCGACCTGACGGTGAACGTCACAGGCATGCAGTATGCCTGGCTATTTAACTATCCCGACACGGGGATCATTGCTGGCGAACTCCACATCCCTGTCGATACCGACGTCCAGCTCAACCTCTCGGCCCAGGACGTCATCCACTCCTTCTGGGTGCCCCAGTTTCGACTGAAGCAGGACGCCATCCCCGGTCAGGAAACCCAACTGCGGTTTGTGGCCACCAAACCCGGCACCTACCCCGTGATTTGTGCGGAACTCTGCGGAGCCTATCATGGCGGGATGCGCAGCCAGGTGATTGTTCACACGCCCGAAGAGTTTTCCCAGTGGTTAGCCGAAAACCAGCAGGTTGCGGCTGATCCCCAGGCGGTGCAGGAGGCGATCGCCATTAATACCCAAGATCTGTCAGACACCGAGTATCTGGCTCCCTACGACCACGAAATGGGCGTTGACGCCGCCTCCCTGGCGCACTTCCATGCCCACGCCATGAACTAACCGGGAGTTTCTGGAGCTGTCCTCCGGATGGCTCAATGAAGCAATTTCTCCCCCGTTCGTTGACGGAATTAATTGACGCAATTACTGACGCAACCAACCCACGCACTCTGATATGGCTCAAGCACAAATTCCCGTCGATCGCTCCTTCGAGCAGGCAGGCGATCGCCCCGGACATAAAACATCCTGGAAGTGGTACGAATACTTCACTTACAACATTGACCACAAGGTCATTGGCATTCAGTACCTCGTTACCGCATTCTTCTTCTATCTGGTGGGCGGCGTGATGGCTCTGGCCATGCGTGCCGAGCTAGCTACCCCCGATCCCGACGTTCTTGACCCCAACCTCTATAACGCCTTCCTCACCAACCACGGCACCATCATGATCTTCCTGTGGATCGTGCCTGCCGCTATTGGGGGCTTTGGCAACTATCTGGTGCCGCTGATGATTGGGGCGCGGGATATGGCCTTCCCCAATTTGAACGCGATCGCCTTCTGGCTCAACCCGCCTGCCGGTGCCCTGATTCTGGGTAGCTTCTTCTTCGGCGGTGCCCAGAGTGGCTGGACCGCTTACCCACCTCTGAGCCTGATTACCGCCAACGTGGCCCAGTCCATGTGGATTCTGGCCATCGTGCTGGTGGGGACGTCCTCCATCCTGGGGGCAGTGAACTTCATTGTCACCATCTTCAAGATGCGGGTGCCCTCCATGAAGTGGGATCAGCTGCCCCTCTTCTGCTGGGCCATTCTGGCCACCTCCATCCTGGCGCTGTTCTCCACCCCAGTGTTGGCGGCGGGTCTGGTGCTGCTGCTGTTTGACATCAACTTTGGCACCTCTTTCTTCCGCCCGGATGCCGGGGGTAACGTGGTGGTCTACCAGCACCTGTTCTGGTTCTACTCCCACCCGGCGGTGTACCTGATGATTCTGCCCATCTTCGGCATCATGTCGGAGGTGATCCCCGTCCACGCCCGCAAGCCGATTTTTGGCTATAAGGCGATCGCCTACTCCAGCCTCGCCATCTGCGCCGTGGGCCTGTTTGTGTGGGTACACCACATGTTCACCAGCGGCACCCCCCCCTGGATGCGGATGTTCTTCACCATCTCGACCCTGATCGTGTCGGTGCCCACCGGGGTGAAAATCTTTAGCTGGGTGGCCACCCTTTGGGGCGGCAAGATCCGCCTCAACAGCGCCATGCTCTTTGCCCTGGGTCTGCTGGCCATGTTCGTGCTGGGCGGCCTGAGCGGCGTCACCCTGGGCACAGCTCCGGTAGACGTCCATGTCCACGACACCTACTACGTGGTGGCCCACTTCCACTACGTGCTCTTTGGCGGCTCGGTCTTCGGCCTCTATGCTGGGGTTTACCACTGGTTCCCCAAAATCACCGGACGCTACATGAACGAAACCTGGGGACGCATCCACTTCGTGCTGACGTTCATTGGCACCAACCTCACCTTCCTGCCCATGCACAGCCTGGGTTTGCAGGGGATGCCCCGCCGCGTGGCCATGTACGACCCGCAGTTCACTACCATCAACCAGCTCTGCACCTTTGGCGCATTTCTGCTGGGGATTTCCGTGATTCCCTTCCTGGTGAATGCGGCCTGGAGCTGGTTCCGGGGCGAGAAGGCCAGTGGTAATCCGTGGAACGCCATGACCCTGGAGTGGACGACGGATTCGCCGCCCATTATTGAAAACTGGGAAGTGCTGCCAGTGGTCACCCACGGCCCCTACGAATACGGCATGCACAAGTCCACCAAGGAGCCTCAGCCGGTGGAAGCGGCTTCTCCCCAATAAACCCGTTCCCTGATCCCCTGGATATCGCTTGAAGTCCGGGGATCAGGGCTGGTAACTGTTGACGTTTACCTCACTCTGTAAGGCATATGGTTGATACTGCTCCAGCAACTCAAAATGGTCTGCCGCTGACTGCCGATGGTGACGCCGTTGCCCACCACGAGCATCCCGACTTCCGGGTCTTGGGTTTGCTTACCTTCCTGGCGTCGGAGTCGCTGATGTTCGGTGGGTTTTTTGCGGCCTATCTCATCTATCGCGGCATTGCTGCCCAGTGGCCGCCAGAGGGCACGGAGGTCGAGCTGCTGCTGCCCGCCGTTAACACCGTCATTCTGGTGTCCAGCAGCTTTGTGATTCACCTGGGGGACAACGCCATCAAGAAAAACGACGTCAAGGGTCTGCGGCTCTGGTACGTGGTCACGGCACTGATGGGCCTGGTCTTTCTGGGAGGTCAGGTTTATGAGTACCTGAACCTAGGCTACGGTCTACAGACCAATCTGTTCTCCAACTGCTTCTACCTGATGACCGGCTTCCACGGGCTGCATGTGTTCGTGGGCGTGCTGCTGATTCTGGGGGTGCTGTGGCGATCGCGCCGCGAAGGTCACTACTCCGAAGCCCACCACACAGGCGTAGAGATGGCGGAGATCTACTGGCACTTTGTGGACATCATTTGGATTGTCCTGTTCACGCTGCTCTACATCATGACGCTGTTTTAAAGGCAGCTCAGGTAAACCCCAGCTCCAGGATTTGTTGACGAATTCGCTCTGCCAGATCTGGCCGTTGCATGGATTGATACTGCTCAACGGCCTGATGCAAGAACAGCAGCAGTTGCGCTTCGTCGAATTCTGGGGCTTTTTCTTCTGACCTCGAAAGACTGGCTGCCCAACAGAGCTGAGCAGCCATATCATCGCCAGCGAACAGCAGCGCTAGTCCCAAATTCCAGTAGCTGAGGGTGCAGGTTGGGTCAGTTTCAAGGCTCTGTTCGTAGAGGGCGATCGCCTCTGCATATTGCTCTTGTTTCAGGCAATACGCTGCCTGCCGCTTTCGGTACAGATCTTTTTGGAACACAAACGGCTTCTCAGGATCGCTGCGCTGCTGTAGGCTCTGCAGAGCATTTTCTAGATAAGCGACTTCTGAACGCTGGCTCATCAACTCAAATCCCGCTTGCGCAATGCGCTGTCGATCCAGCGGGCGGTTGAGAAAGTCAAGGCAGGTATCAACCAGGTTCTCGTAATCCGAGAAGACGATGCCGGATGCGAAGGACGGTTCTTCAGTAGAGTCGCTGCCTCGCTCTGAAATCACAAACCTTCGATTTGCCAGCAGATAGGAAACGCGTACGATTTCGAATACCTTGGCAGGATAGAAATGTACGTTTAAAACAATTTTTGAGCGGGCAATGTAACGATCCCGTTCCTGCCCATACAGTCCAAAGATCGCCTCCACGTTGACATTTTTTTTCCGCAGCGCTTCTAATACCTGATGGCGACGCTCGTTGATCGAGCCATAGAACAAAACATCAATGTCCTCAGCTTCGGGTACAGAAGGAATGCGGGACAGCTCTGGAACGTACCCAATGGGGACATGCTGCACGGGGGAAACCCCCATCTGACGAAATTGGTGAATATTGGCGGTGCTGTAGTCCCACAGGGGATATTGCAGGAAATGATCCATGACAGGTGCCTGTAGCCAGGGTGACCCAGGATATACCTGCTCCAGGTTATAGAGAACCGTGTTGGGTGCCAGCGCGCCTTGATAAATGACCAGCAAATTGGGCAACAGGGTAATATGCTGGCGATCGTCACCCAGATCCGTTTCAAATGTCAGTACAGAGTCATGCCCCAGCGCCTGTAGCCCGTAGTGAACCGTTTCTGCCACTTCCCAAACCGCTCTCGCATGGGAGTAGTTCGGCGGATTGATGATGGAAACGGCAAACTTCATGGTGACCTGTACTTTGCTGACCTACAGCTCATAAAGTTCCAGGGGCAGTTTGTCCGGGACTTGGAAGAAGGTGAAGCGTTTTGGCGCAATTTTGTCTGCGCGAATCGGCTTCAGTTGAGTTTTCGCTTGAGAAATTCGTCTGAAAACGGGAGCTAAATCATGCCCTGTGGATTACAAACCTTCTCAAATGACGTAGAAGATCAGCAGCAGCCCAACGGAGAGGAAAAAGCCTTGCATCAAGAAAACTCGGACCAGCATCCAGGTCGTGGAGTCACGCTTGCTTGAAACAGATGGCGCTGTATTCATGGGCCTTACCTCGCTATGAGTCGGGTCGAACACTATCCCTGGGGTTCAGGGGGTAATCGTCAATCTCGTCTGAAACTAATTTCGTAATGCTCAAACTACGGTAGCCTGCAATTCTGAAATCTGCCACCCGTGATTCGAATGATTTTATATTTCACCCCTATTTCCGTTAAAAAGTCTGTAAAGATACGGAAAAATATGATTGCAGCATTAATGCTAGCACCAGACAGATTGCCTTTATGAGAAAGATAATAAGAAAGTTACCAGCGTTATGCCATTCTTACGGTAGTGCAGTCCCTCTGTAGCAGTCACTATGGTTCGATCATCCGGCGATCGCTCTCAACACATTCCCACTTAGCAAAGGGCGATCGCGCTTTAGGTCAGGCTTTGGGGCGATCGCCACTGAGCTATGTCACCCCACACCGCCCCTTCTCCATCCCTGAGTCGGTTGTCACAGTTGCTGAAAGCTTGTGAAGAAACCTAGAGTTTCATAAGAACTCTCGCCACAGCTCATTCCCACCCACAAGGATGTGTCAGAATGTAAGCGGTTTTGCCAAATTATATAAAGAAGTGTGAAGTAGGCACCCATCATGGAATTGATATATGAATACGCCTGGCTGATTCCGGTGTTGCCCCTGCTGGGGGCAATGCTGTTGGGGATTGGTCTGGTGTCCTATGGCGCATCCCTATCCCGCATTCGGAATCTCTGCTCGGCATTCATTGTCTCCTTGACTGGAGCGGGCATGTTTTTGTCGTTTGCCCTGCTTTGGAGCCAGATACAGGGGCACGCGCCTTACCAGCGCATTATTGAGTGGGCCTCAGCAGGTGATTTCCGCCTTACGATGGGCTACACCCTCGACCATCTCTCGGCACTAATGCTGGTGATTGTGACCACGGTGGCCTTTCTGGTGATGATCTACACCGACGGCTATATGGCCCACGACCCAGGGTATGTGCGCTTCTACGCATACCTCAGCCTGTTTAGCTCCTCCATGCTGGGGCTGGTGATCAGTCCCAACCTGGTGCAGATCTACATCTTTTGGGAACTGGTGGGCATGTGCTCCTACCTGCTGATTGGTTTCTGGTACGACCGGAAGGCTGCTGCCGAAGCTTGCCAGAAGGCGTTCATCACCAACCGCATTGGCGACTTCGGTTTGCTCCTGGGGATTCTGGCTCTTTATTGGGCCACCAACAGCTTCGAATTTGAGGTGATTGGTGAGCGCCTGGAACTGCTGGTAGAGTCCGGTAATCTCAGTGTTGCCCTGGCCGCCTTTTTCGGCATTCTCGTTTTCCTCGGCCCCGTGGCCAAGTCGGCCCAGTTCCCTCTCCACGTCTGGCTGCCCGACGCCATGGAAGGCCCCACTCCCATCTCTGCCCTCATCCACGCCGCCACGATGGTGGCCGCCGGAGTATTTTTGATCGCCCGCATGTTCCCCGTTTTCGAGGGGCTGCCCGACGCGATGACCATCATCGCCTGGACGGGGGCATTCACCGCATTCCTGGGAGCCAGCATCGCCATCACCCAGAACGACATTAAAAAGGGTCTGGCCTACTCCACCATGTCCCAATTGGGCTACATGGTAATGGCTATGGGCGTTGGTGCTTACGGTGCAGGTCTCTTCCACCTGATGACCCACGCCTACTTCAAAGCCATGTTGTTCCTGGGTTCCGGTTCCGTCATCCACGGTATGGAAGACGTTGTGGGTCACGACCCGGCCTACGCCCAGGACATGCGGCTGATGGGTGGACTGCGGAAATACATGCCCTACACCGCCATTACCTTCCTGATTGGCACCCTGGCGATCTCTGGAATTCCCCCGTTTGCCGGTTTCTGGTCGAAGGACGAAATCCTCGGCTCCACCTTTAGCGTCAGCCCGATCCTCTGGGGCGTTGGCTGGTTGACGGCGGGCATTACGGCCTTCTACATGTTCCGCATGTACTTCAGTACCTTTGAGGGCGATTTCCGGGGTAACGACGCCGATGTTCGCAACGTCATCAAGGTAGAGAAGCTGAAGCGCATGGGGATGGCCTTTGGCCCCGGTGCCATGGATCCCCGCGAACTCACCGCTGAAGCCGATCACGCCGAAGCCGAAGGACATGGGCACGACGAGCACCACGCCCACAGCGAGTTTCCCCACGAATCTCCAGCCACAATGACCTTCCCGCTGGTGGTGCTGGCAATTCCCTCCCTGCTGCTGGGCCTGGTGGGAACGCCATTTGCCAATTACTTTGAGGCATTTATTCACCCTCCTGGAGAAGTGGTGTCCGGCTTCCCGCCCCTGGAAATTTCCTCGGAGTTTGAGTGGCGCGAATTTCTGATCATGGGCGGCAACTCCGTAGGCATTGCCCTGATTGGCATTACCCTGGCCTCCCTGATGTTTTTGCAGCGGCGGATTGATACCGAGGCGATCGCCAACCGCATTCGTCCCCTCTACGAACTCTCCCTCAACAAGTGGTACTTCGACGAGATTTATGATTACCTCTTCGTTAAGGGCATCCGCCGTCTGGCCCGCCAGGTACTGGAGGTAGACATCCGCATCGTCGATGGCATTGTCAACCTGGCCGGATTCGTCACCCTGGTCACCGGGGAAGGGCTGAAGTACCTGGAGAACGGACGGGCACAGTTCTACGCCCTGATCGTCTTTGGGGCGGTGCTGGGGCTGGTGCTGGTATCCGGCATCACCTGAACCTGACCACCTCCGTCTGCTACCAGGGGAGGGCACATACCTCCCCTGGCCTCTCCCGGCAGAAGTAGGGTGCTGTTAGCGAAGCGTAACGCACTATCCAACGGGGCTTTGATGCGTTACGCATTCGCTAACGCATCCTACAGGCGGAGCGTAATTGGACCAAGGTTTGAGACAATTCGCATTAGGCGTAATTCAGCCTATCGAGATGAAAAACTAAAGATTGCCTAACGGGGGACGGCTCTGGCCAATTCCCCTTGGTATAACAAAACTTGGCATCACAAACCGCATATCCACGCTTGATTCAAAAAACTCTGGCACTCTGCAATGATGACGCCTGAATTCCCCTGGCTAACGACAATTATTCTCTTTCCCATCGCGGCATCCCTGCTGGTGCCCATCATCCCCGACAAAGAGGGCAAAACCGTCCGCTGGTATGCCCTGATTGTCGGCCTGATCGACTTCTGCCTGATCAGCTACGCCTTCTACAAGGAATATGACCCGTCCCTCTCGGGACTGCAGCTTTTCGAGAGCTACACCTGGGTGGAATCCCTCGACCTCAAGTGGTCGGTGGGGGCAGACGGCCTCTCCATGCCCCTGATTATCCTCACGGGGTTTATAAGTACCCTGGCGATTCTGGCGTCCTGGCCCGTCACCCTGAAGCCGCGCCTTTTCTACTTCCTGATGCTGGCGATGTATGGGGGGCAGATTGCGGTGTTTGCCGTGCAGGATATGCTGCTGTTTTTCCTGGTGTGGGAGCTGGAGCTGATTCCGGTCTACCTGCTGCTCTCCATCTGGGGAGGCAAAAAGCGCCTGTATGCGGCCACCAAGTTCATCCTTTACACCGCCGGCGGCTCCCTCTTTATTCTGGTGGGGGCGCTCGCGCTGGCCTTCTTCGGCGACACCGTCACCTTCGACATGCAGTCGCTGATGGCCAAGGACTTGCCCATGAAGTTCCAGCTTTTGGTCTACAGCGGATTTCTCATCGCCTATGCGGTGAAGCTGCCAATTTTCCCCCTCCACACCTGGCTACCTGATGCCCACGGGGAAGCGACCGCTCCAGTACACATGCTGCTGGCGGGTATTCTGCTGAAAATGGGCGGCTATGCCCTCATTCGCATGAATATCGAGATGCTGCCCGATGCCCACGCCTTTTTTGCGCCAATTCTGGTGATTCTGGGGGTAGTGAACATCATCTATGCAGCACTGACCTCCTTTGCCCAGCGCAACCTGAAGCGCAAAATTGCCTATTCCTCCATTTCCCACATGGGGTTTGTGCTGATTGGCATCGGCTCCTTCACCGACCTGGCCCTGAGCGGAGCGGTGCTGCAAATGGTTTCCCACGGTCTGATTGGGGCGAGCCTCTTCTTCCTGGTGGGGGCTACCTACGATCGCACCCACACCCTCATCCTGGATGAAATGGGCGGCGTCGGCAAAAAAATGCCCCGCATCTTCGCTATGTTCACCACCTGCTCCCTGGCTTCCCTGGCGCTGCCGGGCATGAGCGGCTTTATCGCCGAGCTGATGGTGTTTGTCGGCTTTGCCACCAGCGATGCCTACAGCCTCACCTTCCGCATCATCGTTGTCTTCCTGGCGGCGATTGGGGTCATTCTCACACCGATTTACCTGCTGTCTATGCTGCGGGAGATTTTCTACGGCCCTGAGAACAAGGAGCTGACTTCCCATGAGGTGCTGGTGGATGCAGAACCCCGCGAAGTGTTCATCATCGCCTGCCTGCTGATCCCCATCATTGGCATTGGCTTTTATCCCAAGCTCCTGACCCAGGTGTATGACGCCAAGACGATCCAGATCACTGCAGTGATGCGGCAGGCCGTACCGTCTCTGGCAGAGCCATCTGAACCGGTGGCGATCGCCCCCCTGACAGCCCCCCAAATTTCGGGGAATTAGCAGCAACCGGGGGAAATTTAACGTTATTCCCGCAAACGGCGGTTGTAATATTCCCGCACCCGCTGCAGCCATTGCTGCCAGTAGTGGGCCATGAGGTCTGGCGAAAGTTCAAAAACTTCGGCCTCCTGCTCGGGAACGGCCACCACGATCGCCGCCTGATCCAGCTTGACCCCATAGCTTTCGTAGGTATGATTGACGGCCCCACAATAGGCCGCAAGCTGCAGGGGCGCGTCATACAGGCGGTCAATGGAACCCTTGGGGCGATCGCTCGTTTTCCAGTCCAGCACGCAGGGAATGCCCCGATAGCTGGCGACACAGTCCACCTTCCCGGCATAGCCAATGTCGTAGTGGAATACGGTGCTTTCCACCAGCCGCACCGCCTGGAGGTCGTTCAAAACGGGTTGGAGGCTTTCCCAATAGGGCAGAGCCGACTCTGGGCAGGGATGGTCTTCTCCTAAGAGGTGACGGCGCAGTTGCCGGTGGGTTTGGGTGCCGCGACGGCTGGCGTTGCCAGAAATCTTCTGGGCCTCGGCTGGGCCAACCCGCTGCCGCCAGTTTGCCAGTGCCTCCCGCGCCTCCCTGGGCTTGGTGGCGTTGAGGATGGTGGTGACGCTGGGCAGGTGCCGCCCCTGGGCGTCCATAAAGAAGCTCTGGCGGCCCTGGCGGACGGACTTTGCGGATGGGGTGGGGAGTAGGTCGGGGGGATGGGGCACGGATGGGGAGCGATCGCTACAGTTCAAGTTGTACGATGCGTCATTAACGGTGCGTTGAGCTTGAATGGTGCGTTGAGCTTGCGCCCGACGCACCCCACAGCGGCTACAGCGTGGTGGTGCCGGAAAACACCTGGGCCGCTGGCCCCGTCATGTAGAGGCGATTGTCGCTGCGCCAGTCGATGTCCAGACAGCCCCCCGGCAGTTCGACGGTGGCGTGGCGATCGCTCTGCCCCGTCAGCACCGCTGCCACCAGAGACGCACAGGCTCCCGTCCCACAGGCCAGGGTTGCGCCAGCCCCCCGTTCCCACACCCGCATCTTGAGATAGTCGGGTCGGATCATCCGAATAAACTCCGTATTGGTGCGCTGGGGGAAGACCGGGTGGTGCTCAAACTGGGGGCCGATGCTTGCCAGGTCGATGGCGTCGACGTCCGCCACAAAGGTAATACAGTGGGGGTTGCCCATGCTGACACAGGTGACGCTCCAGGTCTGGCCTGCCGCTTCCAGGGGTTGGGCGATCGCTTTCTGATCTGCCGCCACCAGAGTGGTGGGGATTTCGGCGGCCAGCAGGCGGGGTTCGCCCATATCCACCGTCACCTGACCATCGGGCCGCAATTGGGGAGTAATTAACCCCGCCAGGGTATGAATACGGTAGGTTGGCTCGGCGGCAGGGGACTGGCCCTCCAGGTTGGCAATAAATCGCGCCAGACAGCGAATGCCGTTGCCGCACATCTCTGGCTCAGACCCATCGGAGTTGAAAATGCGCATGGTGTAGTCTGCCCCCTGCTCACCGGGCAGGGCAAAAATGACGCCATCGGCCCCGATGCCAAAGTTGCGATCGCACCATTTCACTGCCTGCTCTGGGGTAATGCGGGGGGTCGCCTGCTGGCGATTGTCCACCAGAATGAAATCGTTGCCTAAGCCGTGATATTTAACAAACTCAACCGTCATGGCGCTCTCCAAACCTGTTCTCTCATTATTACAGGACTGGTTCCCGCTCAAAGCAGGGCAATTGCAGAGCTGCTTGCCAGACATCTCGATGGCAGGGGTGATGCCAGACTCCATATATTTGGTAGATATTTTGATAGAGTGATGACAATCGTCTGACGGAGCATAAACCGATGTCTGCTGAACTAGAGACTGGACTGCCCAGCGTTCGCCAGGTGCAAACCCTGATTCGGGAAGAGCGGGAAGTGGAGCTAAAGCTCATGACGGATGATTTGCTCGTCGGCAAAATCCGCTGGCAGGACACCATCTGTCTCTGTTTGATTGACCAGTATGACCAGCCGACGATCGTTTGGCGGCAGGCCATTGTTTACCTGAAGCCCAAGCTCTAGGGGTACGCAAGTCTTCTTGATTGAGAACCTATCCGCAGAGCACTAGGTAACTTTGGGATGCCCCAAAAACTCTTGCGCGTTTTCGGACAGGCACAAATCCAATTCAATCCAACCTTAAATTAACGGGATGACGATATGTTTGCGATCGCCCAGAAAGACGACCAGTACGAGACGTATCGATTGACCGACGAAGCGGCCCAGTCCTATGCCGAGGTGGTGCCCGAACGGGGCGGCATTGTTACCCGGTGGGGGGTGCAGGGCAATGAGATGTTTTACCTGGATACGGAGCGCTTTACCCATCCCGACCTAACCGTGCGGGGCGGCATTCCCATCCTGTTTCCCATCTGCGGTAACCTGCCCGACAACACCTATACCCTCGACGGCCAGACCTATAGCCTCAAGCAGCACGGTTTCGCCCGCAACCTGCCCTGGCAGGTAGTGGATCAGTCCACCGAGGGGCGAGCGACGATTACCGTAGCCCTCACCAGCAATGACGAAACCCGTGCGGCCTATCCCTTCGACTTCCGGCTGGAGTTCACCTACAGTTTGCAGGGCAACACCCTGGAGCTGCACCAGCGCCACATCAACCAGTCCGACGCCCCCATGCCCTTCAGCACCGGGCTACATCCCTACTTCCTGGTGGCCGACAAGGGCCAGCTTAGCCTCGACATCCCCTCCACCGAGTATCGAGACAACGTCCAGGGAGCAACCCACTCTTTTTCGGGGCAGTTTGACTTCAGCCAGGATGAGATTGACGCTGCGTTCTACCCGCTCATGGCCCAGCAGACACGGGTTACGGATGGCGATCGCCAGCTCACCCTGCAAATTGATTATGACTCTACCTACTCTACCCTGGTGTTCTGGACGGTGAAGGGTAAGGATTTCTACTGCCTGGAACCCTGGAGTGCCGGGAGAAACGCCCTGAACACGGGGGATAACCTGATCCATCTGCCCCCCGGCGAAACCCTGGATGCCGTGGTGCGGTTCACGGTGCTCCTGTAAACCAAATTTTCGTCAAAACTTCTCCCTGGTGGGTCATTTGCATTGCTCCTACCATGCGCCCTCACCCCAAACCCCTCTCCTAGAGCGGGAGGGGGGCTTTGAAACGGGTAATCAGTTTAAGATTAGAAATCTGTGCCATTTGCGAACAATCTGTGCTAACTTGGTATACGCGTGTCCAAGGGCGAATTGAGACGTGTTTTTACGGTTTCGTTCACCTGGGTGAGCATGGGTCGCTAACTCAACGGTAGAGTACTCGGCTTTTAACCGATTAGTTCTGGGTTCGAATCCCAGGCGACCCATTTTTTGAGAAATGACCATGTCGTCTTCCCCCTGGCCCTACCGCACCCCCGGCATCCCCGATCAGCTATTTGAGCGCTTGCCCGGAATTCCCATGAGCCAGCGGGAAATTCGCCTGCTGCTGATTTCTCACCTCCGCCTCAAAGCCGACTCGGTGTTTTGGGACATTGGAGCCGGTACGGGCACCATCCCCATCGAAGTGGGGCTACTCTGTCCCCAGGCGCAAATCGTCGCGGTGGAGCGGGATGGAGATGTGGCAGAGTTGATTCGGCGCAACTGCGATCGATTTCAGGTGACCAACGTAACGGTGGTGGAGGGCAGCGCCCCCGACTGCCTCACGGATTTGCCCGAATCCCCCGACTGCATCTGCATTGAGGGCGGACGAGACATGAAGGCAATTCTTCAAGAAGCCTGGCGACACCTGCGATCGCACGGACGCATCGTCGCCACCGCCACCAGCCTGGAAAATCTCTATGCCATTTCAGAGAGTTTGGCAGAGCTGCGTGCCCGACAGATTGAGGTGGTGCAGTCGGCCATCAACCGCCTGGAAACGCGCGGCACCCGCCAGGCATTTGTGGCCGCCGACCCCATTTTTGTCATCAGCGGCGAAAAGCTAGACTGAGGGGCTTCCTGGAAACTTTTTGTGTCGCCCTTTGTTTGCAAAGGTTGAATAAGCGACACTATATAGAACGACTTCGTAAGTAGGTCGGCACAATTAAATTCGGGTTAGAAAACCGGGGGCGCACCCCGCCCCCGGTTTTCTAGTTGCAATGCAGTCCTGCTTAGAACAACAAAAAGTAGAACGACCAAAAACCACCTCACAAACCTACTCCACGCTATCTATGTCTTTTGCTCGTGTTTTTAGCAGTATCGTCGCGATCGCCATTGCACTGGGGATGATACTGCTTGGGGGGTGGTATTTCACCCTTTTCTTCGGGATCATCGTCTACCTGGGGCAGTCTGAATATTTCCAACTGGCGCAGGCAAAAGGGTTTGAGCCAGCCGCCAAAACCACCCTGGTGGTGAGCCAGATTTTTCTGATCATGGCCACCGTATCCTCCGACCTGTCGGACGCAGTGATGCCCATTGCTGGCACCTTTATCTGCTTCTACCTGCTGTTTCAGCCCAAGCTCGCTACCATTGCTGACATCTCGGCCTCTATCCTGGGGTTATTCTATGGTGGGTTGCTGCCCAGCTATTGGGTGCGCCTGCGGATGCTGGAGAGCGATCGCCTGAGCAACCTGCCGCTTCAAGGTTACTGGCCATCCAACTGGTCGGATTGGCTATCGCCCCAGACCCTTCCTATGGGACTGACCATCACCCTCCTCTCGTTTAGCTGCATCTGGGCCGCCGACATCGGCGCGTACTGCTTTGGCAAACTGTTTGGTCGCACCCGACTCTCGGAAATCAGCCCCAAGAAAACGGTAGAAGGGGCGGTGTTTGGCGTGGTTGCGAGCATGACGGTGGCGATCGCTGGTTCGTGGTACCTGGGCTGGGCGGGCTGGCCCCTGAGTGGCATGGCCCTGGGGCTGATGATCGGCATCGCCAGCCTGCTGGGGGATCTGACGGAATCAATGATGAAGCGCGATGTGGGGGTGAAGGATTCGGGCAAGCTCATCCCCGGCCACGGCGGCATTTTAGATCGCACTGACAGCTACGTGTTTACCGCACCGCTGGTTTACTATTTCGTGACGCTGCTGCTGCCGCTGCTACCCGAGTAAGGTCGGCGAGGCCCTACGGTTCGGCTGGGGTGTAGACGTTAATTTGGCCGCAGCAGATCATCCCATTGGCACTGATGGTGAGGGACTGGATGGCAATATCCGTGCCCAAATTGATCACCAGCTTATCGATTGCAGCTTTGTGGGCTACTGGTTCGCCAGTCGCGGCTCTATCCGTGGTGACGACACAGTCGGTCAGGCAGAGGCGATTTCCATCCAGAACCGTCAGCTCGGTGTCAAGGCAGACGGACATTTCCATGTCGCCAGCCGCCGCTAGATGGTTTAACTGCACCATTCCAGAAATAGTGAGGCGATCGCCCCCCAACATCACCTGGGGCTGGTGAAACTGTAGGGACGCCAGCGCCTCCTGGGGGATCAACGGTAACCCTGGGAGCGCTGCCCCTATTTGACGGAATATTTGACGGAACAGATCCGCCAGCGCCTGCCGCCCCAGCTCGGACTGGAGCGATCGCCCCAAATCCACCGCAGACAGCACCACCTCCACCTGCACGGGCACCACCTCCAGCAGTCGCAGCGGCTGCCCCCGCACAATCTGCCCCAGGTTCACACGAATCCGCTTGGCGACGAGGCGCACATCGCTCAGGGTGAGGCCGCTGTAGACAACCTCGCTGGCCTGGAGGCTAACGTCCGGAATATGGCCCGACCAGATCTGGCGATCGCTCCCCACAATTTCCACCTGGAGGTGCTCGACTCGCTCAACCTGCGATCGCAGCCAGAGGGTCAATGCGGAGGACAGGAGGCGACGGGTGAGCTGGGGAGACGGCATAGGTGAGGATGACTGCAAGGATGAGTTGGCCAGGGGCGCGACCGGCAGCTAATACCCCGTGGGTGGAGGGGCGATCGCCCATGCTTAAAGGCATCGCCACCGCAGGTCGCTATCATCCTATCGCGATCGCTGTATCCGAACGCTTAGGAGATTTTTGCTCCACAAACCGTGAAATGCCAATGTCATGAAAAGACAACCTTTCTTGATCCCCAAAACGATCCCCGTGATCCCAGTCGATCCCAAAATGTCATGAAATTATGACATTTTGATCCCCGATCGCCCCGTAAAACCGTGAAATGCCCAAAATCCGAAGGGTTAGCCCCTTGATCTCCAGCGATATTCTTGCAATCATGATGCCAACTGCTGATCCCCAAGTCCTGAGTTCATTACTTGAGCTTGATCCCCAGCGGCCTATTCCACTCGAGATCGTGGGATCGAGTCCAGGAATTCTCCAGATTCGACCCAATATTGAAACTTTTTGACGCACTTGACGCACTAAGGAGATCGACTGTCATGCCCCAAGAACGCATTCCCCTGGAGGAGATGACCCTCCGCCAGCTTCGTAAAGTTGCCAGTGAATACGGCGTATCCCGCTACAGCCGGATGCGGAAAGAGCAGTTGGTTGCTGCTATTCAAGAGCTTCAGCAGGCCCGCTTCCCCGTGGCTACCATGGTTCCCGCCACCACCCACACTGCCCAGGAAGAGGTGGAGGCCGCCAAATTTGATGTGGGTCAGACCGACCTCACGGGTGGCGACCTCGCCGATGTAGATAGTGGTCTGGCCGATCTGCCCGACGGTTACGGCGAAAGCCGCATCGTGTTGATGCCCCGCGATCCCCAGTGGGCCTATGTTTACTGGGATGTGCCCAACGAGCACCGCGAAGAGCTGCGTCGTCAGGGCGGCAGCCGTCTGGCCCTGCGGTTCTACGACGTGACCGACATTAATATGGACTACCAGCGGCCCCACAACCTCCAGCAATACGAATGCGACGAGCTGGCGCGGGAGTGGTATCTGCCGATTCCTGTGAGCGATCGCGACTATGCCGTAGAAATTGGCTACCTCACGGTTGATGGTCGCTGGCTGGTGCTGGCCCGTTCCGCTCCGGTGCACATTCCCCCGGTTTACCCATCTGACTGGGTGGAAGATCAGTTCATCAGCGTCTCCTGGGAAGAAGCACTGAAGGGCCGCACCCTGGTGGAACTGGTGCCCCCCAGCAAGCGCATGGCTGCCGCCGAGACCAACGGCATCTACGACCAGGTGTTTGGCATGGCCCAGTCGGCAGAGGCCCAGCGAGTAGCTGGTTCCCTATTCGGCTCGATGCAGCACGTTCCCGGTTCGGTCTTCGGCTCTATGCAAATGGCCCAGGCCGTTAGCTCCTACGTCTTCGCATCGGGTGTCGGCATGTGGGCAATTCCTGGCGTTCCCGGCGTCGGCGTCCCCACCATGTCCGGTGTGGGCATGCCTAACGTGTCGGGTCTCACCATGTCGGGCATTGGCTTCTCGGCTTCCATGCCGCCCATCCGGCCTCGCCAGTTCTGGCTGATTGCCGATGCGGAGCTGATTGTCTACGGCGCGACCGAGCCGGATGCCACCGTCACCATCGGCGGCCAGCCCATCAAGCTCAACCCCGATGGCACCTTCCGCTTCCAGATGTCCTTCCAGGATGGCCTGATCGACTACCCCATCATGGCGGTGGCCGCCGATGGCGAGCAAACCCGCTCCATCCACATGAAGTTCACCCGCGAAACCCCTGAGCGCAACACCAACCGCAAGGAAGAAGCGGTTCAGGAGTGGTTGGTCTAAATCGATTCTGAAATATCCTCCCAAATGCCTCCCCTGTTGCCTTTTTGGTGACGGGGGTTCTTTTTTGGGAAGGCAGAAGGCAGAAGGCAGAAGGATGAAATAAGTGGGTAATGTCTATTCCAGCAGCATCAGTTCATATAATTAGAGAGCTTTTATCCCGTTGCAAGTTATGCCTAGAAATGACCCTGCCGTTCTCAAACAAGTAACCGTCAGTTTACCCTTTGGCATCGGTTCTGCTTCCTGGGAGGCTGACCCCACCGAACGCAATGCTGCCTGGGAACTCTATGTCGAGCTGGTGACGCGGGTGGCGGTGCAGTCCCTTAATACGGAGGAGGGTACGGTACGGGAGGCGATGAATTCGCTCTACAGCCTGTTTGGCTCACCCCGCGAAAGGCCGCGCAAGGCGGGGCCGGGGGGGGGTGCTTCCCATGACTCGGTGGGAGGGATTGCGATCGCCGTCCTCAACCAGGGCCTGCGCCCATTTCTATCCAAATGGCATCCCCGATTACAGGAATGGGAGGCCCAAAGGCCCGATCGGGTCAGCCCCCAGATCCACGAGAAAACCTGGCCTCGGGAATCTGAGCTACGGACCGAACTGGAGGCGTTGCGGCAAGATTTGGAGCAGTACGCCGACGCTTTGGCGGAAATTGCGGGAGTAAAGGTCTAAAAAGGCGATCGCCCCCAGTTCGATTTTGGATTTTGGATTTTGGATTTTGGATTTTGGATTTTCTGCCTTCTGCCTTCTGCCTTTTCTCGCCTTCTGCCTTCTGAAGAAAAAGCAGGTAAGTTAGAAAAGTGTTGATCTCGTGATTTTTCGGAGCGATCGCCCGTGTCGAGACCTCAAACGCTTGAGGTCTCATTAACAAAAGCAGAGTACCTGCTGACTCGTGCTGCGGCACCGGGGCAAGGGGGTGACAAGAGGAATTTTTGGCAGAATATTTTGGGGTTTGAAAGTGCTGAGGCGATTCGAGAGGCGATCCTGGAGGCAGTCGTAATTGATAAGCTTGAACCAGATGGGGAGAATGATTACGGGAAACGGTATCAAGCGGCTATTTGCGTCACCGGTACCAATGGGGTTTCGCGATATATCACGACAATTTGGATAGTATTAGAAGGCCAGGATACTGCTCGGTTTGTTACTGCATTTCCCACTCGCAGACGAAGGTAACGATGAAATTCAATCTATTTGATACGGTTAAACTGAGAGAGAGAATCACTCTTGATGACTCCCATTTCTTCCCTGAAGCTACCATCGGTACAATTGTCGAAATTCTCAACGATGGTGAAGCTTACCTGGTTGAGCTGTTTGGGGATTGGGTGAAGTACGACCAAGACGAAAATCTAGTCACGGCAACCCGTGATGATCCTGACGCATTTTTAGAGTCTGTCGGTGTGGAAACAATTTATCCCCATCAACTACGTCTGGTTAAACCTGCTCGTGAAACCGTAGGTATCCGTGCTCAACTCCTTTCTGTGCTTGAAGGAATGCCAGAATCAATGTTGGCAGAAGTTACCAATTTTGCCGAGTTTTTGCAGCAGAAATCAACCTCTGGGTTCTGCTAGGTTATTGGTAAACTCCTGGAGTCTCAACTAAACCAGGAACCTGACAATTTCTTGAACCTATTGTTTTCTGACAACCATGACGACTTTTTCCATTGACCTTCCAGAATCGGTCTTTTCATCTCTCCGCAAAGCCCCAGATGAGTTTTTGCAGGAGATGCGGTTAGCAGCAGCCATCAAGTGGTACGAACTGGGCGAGATTTCCCAAGGCAAAGCGGCTGAAATTGCTGGAATTTCTCGCAGTGAGTTACTCCAAGCATTTGCTCGGTATCGGGTTGATTTCATGCAGTACACTGCCGAGGAAATTGCCGAGGAAGTTAATCGTGCCGATTAGCCAAGTCGTTGTGAATGCATCACCATTGATTGCGCTGTTCAAAAGTGGTCAGGCAGACCTGCTTCCCCAGCTTTTTGAAGAAATCGTAGTTCCTCAAGGAGTTTGGGAGGAAGTAACGACCAGTAAACCAAACGATGTTGCTGCTCAGCAACTCAAGACGGTTCCTTGGGTACGGCAGGTTCAGTCTCTCGTCACTCCGGTAGTCGCCGCCTGGGATTTAGGGAAAGGAGAATCTGAAGTTTTAAGTTGGGTAACGGAGCATCCGAGCTACGCAGCAATTGTGGATGACTTGGCGGCTCGTCGGTGTGCAGCCTCGCTGGGATTAACAGTGTTGGGCACAGGTTCTATTTTGCTTCTCGCCAAACGCCGTGGATTGATACCCACGATCAAGCCCAGATTGCAAGCCCTCAAAGATGCGGGGCTATATCTTTCCGATAAACTCGTTGAGTTGTTAGTGAATCAGGCAGAAGAGTAGATAGAGCAGATGATTAGACCTGTAAGGCGGGCATCGTTCACCACAAGCTCGACTACGTGGCAAAAAATGAGCAGGTGGGCAATGCCCTGCCTTACGCCCTGTATCCTGACTCCTGAAGAAAAAGCAGGTAAATTAGGGAAGTGCCAATCTCGTGACTTTTTGGAGCGATCGCTTCCATAGCCTAGAATTTCAGAAGAACTGTTATAGGAGGAATAGGAATGAAAATCAAGGCGGTGATTCATCCAGCAGAGGAAGGAGGCTACTGGGCAGAGGTTCCAGCTCTACCAGGCTGTATTACTGAAGGTGATTCGATGGAGGAACTGATTGCAAACTTGCAGGATGCAATTCAAGGATGGTTAGAGGTTGCAAACAGTCGGCAACTGGATGAAACCGCACAGGTCATAGAAGTGACGAAATGCGATTATACAAGGAGAAAAGCGTGATGCCAGAAGAATATCGCACCAATCCTAACCAACCCATTAATACCTTGACCGTTGCTGATTTAGAGGCAATGGTGACGGCAATTGTGCAAAAACTATTAACAAGCGACGCGATCCTTCGCAATACAACTGTCCCAAACCCAAATTTAGTTGCCGACAATCCACCTGCCACGTTTCTCGAAACTTTTGGTACTTGGGAAAATGCACAATCTGCTGAAGCGTTGATTGATGACATTTACACCAGCCGAACAGCCAATCGCCACGAAAGCGATCAATGAGCTATCTGCTAGACACGGATATTTGTATTTACTGGTTAAAGGGGCGTGAGGTTGTCAGGCAGAATGTTTTGGCTCGGTCTTGGAGTACTCTGGCAATCTGCGTCATTACTGTCGGAGAACTTTATTACGGTGCCTACAATTCCCAAAAGGTTGAGAAGAATTTAGAGAGGGCTAAGCAATTTGTCTCATCGATGCGGGTTTTGCCGTTGGAGATAACCGCTTTAGACACTTACGGCAGACTCAAAAGTCAACTTCGCCGCGCAGGCGAACCGCTTGCTGATCTAGACCTGCTCATTGCCAGCATCGCGATCGCGAACAATAGAATCCTGGTAACAAATAACCTGCGACACTATGAGCGGATCTCCGATTTGCAGCTACAGAACTGGACAGTCTAGCGGCGATCGCCCCCCATTCAATTTTGGATTTTAGATTTTGAATTCTAGATGTTCTGCCTTCTGTCTCCTGACTCCTGTCTCCTGACCCCTGAAGAAAAAGCGGGTAAATTGAGAGAGTGCCAACCTCGTGATTTCTCGGAGCGATCGCCCCATGATGGAGCAGCAGTTCGACGTTTTTCTGGCTCACAGTAGCAAAGATAAACCGCTGATTCGACAAATCTACCGTCAGCTCAGGGCGCGAGGTATTCGCCCGTGGCTTGATGAAGAAGAAATTCCGCCAGGGACGAAGTTTCAGGACGAAATTCAGCAGGCGATCGGTCAGATTAAAACGGCAGCTATCTGCATCGGGCAGAACGATCTCGGCCCCTGGCAGGCGTTAGAGCTAAAGACATTCATCAGCCAATGCGTTAGACGAGATATTCCCGTCATTCCCGTTTTGCTGCCTGGAGTTGAAGCAATCCCGGAGAATCTGCTATTTCTGAGCGAGTTTCATGGCGTTTTCTTCAGAAACGGAATCGACGATGAGCGAGCTTTTTTCCAACTGGAGTGGGGCATTACGGGACGCAAGCCGAGAATTGATGCCACATCTGTAATGTTGGAGCCGTCTGAACCAGTTTCCTCTTTACCCACAGAAGATGCTGATCCAGCAGATAATTTGGCGTCGGAGAAGGGGATTGACTATGGCCGACTGCGCGATTTGCTGAAGGCGCAAAACTTTAAGGATGCCGATTATGAGACGTACCTGCGGATGCTCGAAGCGGTCGGACGGAAAAAGGGTGACTGGATTCGGGATAAAGAGCTGCTTAATTTCCCCTGTGCTGACCTGAAGACGATCGATCGCCTCTGGGTGAAGTACAGCGATGGCAAATTTGGCTTCAGTGTGCAGAAGAAAATCTACGTGCAGTGCGGCGCGAAGCTTGAGGCAAGTATCCAGGGTGATAAAATTTGGGAGAAGTTTGGCGATCGCGTCAGATGGCGAGTGAACAATAGCTGGATTTACTACAAAGATGTAACTTTTAGCACCTCCGCACCCCAAGGACATCTCCCCATTCCAGTGGGAAGTTTTAATGGATGGTCTCTCGGGTTGTTGGTCTCTTCTCTCGCATTGGCACTTGTGAAGTGTAAGGTATAAAGCTTTCAGAATTTTCATAAAAGGAGTAGGGTGGGCATCGCCCACCACAAGCTGGGCTGATTGGCAAAAAACAAGAAGGTGGGCACTGCCCACCCTACGAGCTACGAGCTTGGAGGGTAAGAGGAGCGATTTTAGAGATTTGTAGAGGCGATCGCCCTAAACTTAAGGTATTAGGATCGTGAATTTAATAAGGCGACATTCTTGGGATAGGAGCATGGCACTGCCATGCCCTTACTTAAGATGATTTACAGGTTATTCAATCCACGATCCTTAGAAGTGTATCGTTGGTAGATGATGACTTATGTTGAAGGTCAGCGTAAAAGAAGCATCTCAAAACCTTCAGGCTCTCCTGGATAAAGTAGCCCAAGGAGAAGTGATTCAGCTTGTCGAAAGCCAGGGTAGGGCGATCGCCCTGCTCACCCCCATTACGCCTGTCTCCGATCCGTTTGTAGCCGCTCAACAGCTCCGCAGCTCCATTCAGGTAAAGGGCGAACCTTTAAGCACAACAATCATGGGCGATCGCTCCGAGGAGCACGATTGCCCACCGCAAGAATGTCTATGAGTGAATGGGCGATCGCCCTCTCTAACAAAACAAATTCAGCGCTGACAAAGCAAGTTGCAGCCTTAACAAAGCAAGTTCAGCCCTGATGAAGCAATCGCAGGCGCGACCAAGCAAGTTGCAGCTTCAATCAATTAAGTTGCAGATACCTGATGGGATGTGCATCACCTACAATGTTCTTCATAAAGAAATAAGCATTAAATAGAATCCAATTTCTTGGATAGGGGCTTGGGATAGGGGCTTGGATAGGGGTTTGCGATAGGGGTTTGGGATAGGGGTTTGGGATAGGAGCTTGGCATTGCCAAGCCCGTACAGAGAAGGCGATCGCACAGGCTATTTAATTTTGGTTCTTTAGTACAGCTCATTAGAGGTAGGGTTCGGAAATCAGATTAGGGAAATTAAGAAATCTGAGTTGTCTGCCGATGGTGTATCCTGCCCTCATCTATAGCAAGTGTTTCCTCAATGCGCCGAGATTCTATTTTCTATCGACTGTTTCAGAATCTGCCCTCTCTACTGTTTGAGCTGCTGCCAGACCCGCCTGCGAACGCCGATCGCTATCGATTTGATTCAGTTGCCGTCAAAGAACCGACCTTTGAAATTGATGGCGTGTTCTTGCCGCCTGAGAGTGACGATACAGGCGTTGTCTACTTCTGTGAAGTGCAGTTTCAAAAGGACAAACAGCTATATGAACGGTTGTTTGCTGAACTGTTTTTGTACTTCTACCGGAATCGCGATCGCTACGCCGACTGGCAAGCTGTCGTAATCTACCCCTCCCGTAACACTGAGCAACAAGAGATTCGCCCTTACAGTGTGCTGTTGCAAAGCCATCATGTTCATCGGGTTTATCTAGATGAGCTGGGGGACATTGAGCAGTTGCCGCTGGGCGTGGCGCTGATGGTTTTGACTACGCTACCCGAATCTCAAGCACCGAGAGTGGCGCGATCGCTCCTCAGCCGCTCTCAGCGGGAAATCGAAACGCCGGAAGTGAGCCGTGCCATCATAGAGATGGTGACAACAATCATGATTTATAAGTTTACTCAACTCAACCGAGAGGAGGTCGAAGCGATGCTGGCATCCAAACTGGAAGAAACCCGGTTTTATCAAGAGGTGAAGGAAGAAGGTCGGCAGGAAGAAGGGCGATCGCTCGTCCGGCGTCAACTCACCCGTCGTTGTGGCGAATTGCCAGAATCGATGCAGCTCGCAATCAACACCCTTTCCCTGGAACAGATCGAGGCATTAGCCGAAGCGCTGTTAGACTTTACCAGTTTGGCTGATTTAGAAGCCTGGTTAGCCAGAGGAGAATAGGGTTTCGCTCCATCTGAGTGCGGGCTTTTGGGGGTTGGTGAACGGTACCCGCAGAGGTAATTGACATCGATTTTCCAGGTGGATAAATTAATGGCAGCGATTTGCGAGGGTTCTGGCAGTCGTCAAGTCGGTTGAGTATCGGGACGAATCGTCGCCCTGCTGCAATACCCAACTTCTGGATCATTCTGGTCAACCAGATTTTTGAATCACCCCGGCGGAATCAACCAGACCACCCAGCCTTACACGAGTTGAGGATTCAATGCATCAGTCAAAGTCAAGCGATCGCCCTCATCCGTCTCCTGGAACGAAAAAGAAAATCATCGGTGGCCTTGTCATAGTTGTTGTGGTGATCCTGGCCTGGTTAATCAGTCCGTTTATCATCATTGGCCAGCCCGCAACTTTCTCCGATATTGATGAGCACTTTCGCCACGGCACCATCGGCGGCGAATCCACCGATGGCATTCCCTACTGGCTCTGGAAGGCGTTGCCTGCGGTCTTTGCCGATAAATTACCCGCCGATCAACCCGCAAAAGAAAGCTGGTCAACCTTTGGGTTTATTCAAGAACCCGACCATGAGTTGCCCATTGGGTTTGCCAAGTCGAAGCGCAGCATTTTTGCCAATGTCCTGGGCATTGACGTGATCACGCAAAATTGCGCCACCTGCCACGTCAGCACCCTCCGCGAAACGCCAGACTCGGAGCCGACGATTATCTCCACGATGCCCGGAACGGTGGTCAATCTCCAGGCATACATTCGATTTCTCATTACCGTAGCGGCGGATGAGCGGTTTACGCCCAGCCACATCATGCCTTTTATCTCAGAGATGGGGGCAAACCTCAATCCTTTAGAAAAGCTGGTTTACAAGTACTTTGTCATTCCCCAGGCGCGGGATAGCCTGATGCGAGAGCGCCACGACCTCGCGGTGATGGACTTACAGTCTGACTATGGCCCTGGGCGCGTCGATACCTTCAACACCTACAAAACCCGTCGCTTTGGGTTTGAGGCAGAAGACCTGTCGCCGGAGGAAGTGAACGGCATCGCAGATTTTCCCAGCATTTGGAACCAGGGGCCACGCCAGAGCGTGTATTTACACTGGGACGGCAACAACAACAATGCCGACGAGCGCAATCGCACCGCCGCCCTTGCCCTCGTCGCGCCATCCAATCTGAATTTTGATTCCCTCCAGCGGCTGCGGGAATGGCTGAATGAGGTGCCTCCGCCCGCTTATCCCTACGCTGTCGATGCGAATCTTGCGGCCCAGGGGAAGCCTATCTTTGATGCCAACTGCGCCCGCTGTCACAATGTCTTTGACCGTCCGGGAGCAGACACCGTGATTCCCATTGACGAGATTCAGACCGATCGGGGACGGCTGGATTCCTACACGACTGCTTTAGCCGCCAACCAATACCTGATCTTCAGCGAAATTCAGTATCGCGGGGAAGACAAACGCTTCCGCAACTATCGCAAAACCAATGGCTATGTGAGCGCTCCCCTGGATGGAATCTGGCTGCGTGCCCCTTATCTGCACAACGGCTCGGTGCCCACCATGCGTGACCTGCTGCAAGCGCCAGCCGACCGACCGACCGAATTCTATCGCGGCTACGATGTCTACGATCAGCAGAACATGGGGTTCGTCAGCACCGTCGCGGAGGAAAACGGCAACGCCTTCTTCAAGTTCGACACCACCTTACCGGGCAACGGCAACGGTGGCCACACCTACGGCACAGAACTACCCGCCGATGACAAAGAGGCCCTGATCGAGTATTTGAAAACCCTGTAAGCGGGTGATTCTCAAACCCTAATCTCAACCATTAATAATATTGGGCAATTGCGCTATGGCTGCTCCCTGGACTTCCGCTCTCAATGCTTCCTCCCTCCCCACCCGCTGGAAACGGGCGATCGCCACGTTTCTGATGGTGATCATGGTGGCGATCGCCTCCGTCTTTGGCGGCAGTTGGCAACGCGCCACAGCCCAGGTGGCACCCGCTCCCTATGCCGCTGCGGCCAGTCCATCGGAGAGCCGCGTCGTGGGTAATGAATCGGTCAGTGACATTCCGTTCTGGATTTGGGTCGTGTTGCCCCGTCTGTTTCCTGAAAAGCTTCCCGGAGCTGGAGGCTACACCTCCCTGGGGCTAAGCTGGGAGCGTGGCAATGAATTACCGACGGGGTTCACCAGAAAAACGGGCGGGATTCCTCGCGTCGTTCTGGATGACCCCGCAAACGCCAACTTCGATGTCCAGGACTATACCCAATTCCTTATCGACTGCGCCCACGATCCTCGCTTCAATGCCGACTTCATCCTGCCTGAAATCACCTACAACATCAATCTCTCTCCCTGGGAGAAGCTGGTCTATCGGTTGTCAGTGATTCCGAACACCAAAAAAGCCTTGCTCAACAGTGCTGCGTCAGATTAATTCGGCGAGCTGAAGCAAGAAATATGCGCGATCGCCCCTCAACAAAGCAAATTTCCTGATTGACTGACAAAAGTTTGTGGCCCTCACCCCCAACCCCTCTCCCAGAGGGCGAGGGGAGCCGAACCCATGCTCCTGTTCCCTCGCCCGAAGGGAGAGGGCTAGGGTGAGGGCTTCCGGGCAGCGGTTCGTGAGTTTTGTCAGTCAACCAGGCAAATTTCAGGCCCAACAAAGCAAGTTCAGTGCTGATAAAGCAAGTTGCAGCTTCAACAAAGCAAGTTGCAGCTTCAACAAAGCAAGTTTGGTGCTGGTAAAGCAAGTTGCAGCCTTAACAAAGCAATTGCAGGCGCAACAAAGCAAGAATATCAGTCTTAATCTTTCGTAATGGTCTGACAAGCCTAAAATGGCGATCTACCAATGTACTAGTTATCGCTTCGGGAATTGGGGCGATCGCCAGCAAAATTAGAGGTGTTCTGGAAGACCTTCCACCTTGTCATGTTTGAAGAGTATTTAAAGTGCCTTTATTTTTTTGATAAGCGTACGTAGAAACACTTGTGACGCTTGATGATTTTTAGTTATTCCTATAACCAGAAATTATTCAGCAAACTTCTTCTATGAAAAGTAGATAAGTGAAGTAGCTGAATAATACTCCATCGGTTCTACAGCATTTCGAAATGCCGTAGAAATGATTTCTGTTGGTCAGATTGCCTGTAAGGATAATTCTTTTAACTAGGAGTACAAAAGTAATGGACGCAACTACCAAGCCCATTCCTTTGATTCTGGATGATGACGGTAGTCAGGATGGGATGACTGCCTGGGCTTTCATGTTAGCTAATCCGCAGTTTGATGTGAAGGCGATTACGATCGCTCAGGGGATTGCCCGCCCTGAAGTCTTTGTCGATAACGTCGATCGCATGTTAGGACGGCTGGGGGTGACCGGCATTCCTGTGGGGGTTGGCCGTCCCGATCCCCTGGAAGGGGACAACGCCTTTCCAGAGTTCATTCGCGAAGGATCCGACACCTTTTGGGCACCCTTTGTTACCCTACCAGCGACGGGGTCGGGAATTGAGGTAAGACCGGCTGCAGAGCTGATTGTTGAAACCATTAAAAACTCCCCGGAACCCGTTGCGATTCTGGCAACAGGAACCATGACCAATATTGCCGAGGCTCTACGTCTTGACCCCAGCATCATCGACAATATTAAGGTGATTGAAATCTTAGGGGGAGCCGTCTTTGTCCCTGGTAATTTGCCCGTTTTGCCATTTCCTCCTTTTTCCACAAACACGACTGCCGAATTTAACATCTGGGTTGATCCTGTCGCTGCTCAAGAAGTATTTGATGCGGGCGAACTTGGGTTAAATATTCAACTAACCCCCCTGGATGCGACTGGACAAATTGAGTTTAGTCGGGATGACTATAAGGCGTGGTTAGCCACAGGGACTCCCGAAAGTTTACTCTCGGCTGAATTCTTAGACTTTGCGCTGACCATCATTCAAAGCGACAATGACCCCAACCCCGTGTGGGATCTGGTTGCTGCCATCAATTTAAGTGAAGCAGCCTTCTCACCCAAGACCCCGCTACGCATTGAAGTCGATACTGAGTCTGATCCTGGGGCAACTCAAGGACAGACCACTGCGGTTCCGGGGGTTCCCAATGTTCTGGCGACTTTAGATCCCAGCTTCGATAACCTTGCCTTCAGCGCCAGCAGTCTCTTCCAATATCTGGATGTTCTCAGCTACTTGCCCCATGAGCAGGTTCAAACGGGAACTCCAGATGCCGACACCCTGTTTGGTACCCACTTAGAAGACTTAATCAGTGGATTAAATGGCAACGACACTATTTTTGGCAATGGCGGTGGGGATACGCTGCTCGGTGGTGGCGGCAACGACCAGCTGTTTGGATCAGCCAGTGCTGACTTCCTCGATGGGGCCAGCGGCAACGATACCCTTTATGGCAATGGCGGGAACGATACGCTGATTGGTGGCACAGGCGATGATCTGATCTTCGGCGGAGGGGACTCCGATATCATCCTGGGTGGTGCGGGTAACGATACCATCTACGGCAATGGCGGCAATGATGCCATTGACAGTGGCAATGGCATGGATATCGTCTGGTTAGGTTCAGGGGAAGCAACAGTCACCCTCAACGAAGGCGAGGGGTTTGTGACGGTCAATAATTTCCAGGTGGGTGCCAGCCGATTTGCGGTTGGTAGTTTACTGGAGCAGTTGACCTTCACGGATAGTGGTGCAGGCGTTCAGATTGTGGCAGGTGGAGATGTGCTGGCAGTCGTCAACAATCTAACCGCTAACACCCTGGCCGCAAACGCCGGTCAGGTTTTCGTCTAATTCCTGTAGGGTATTTACGTAAGGCGAGACACTTTCCCAAGAATAGAATTCAGGAGTCAGGAGCCAGAAGTCAGCTCCCTCCTGAATTCTGACTCCTGGATTCTGGCTCCCTATCCAACCAGGATTTCCCAGCTTACGCTGATACCTCTTTTTTAGATAGCGGCGATCGCCAGATTGAGGGCATCTACGGCCTGTGGAAAAGTCTCCGGGTTGGAAACAGACGCGCTAGACTGCACTCAAGTCTCCTTGCTGTCAACCTCATCGCGATCGCCCTATGCAGCTTCAGATCTGGCAGTGGATTGTCCTGGTTTCGCCCATCGCCTTCGTCGTGAGCTTTCTGTTAATTGCGGCGGGGTGGCAAATTCATGCCTGGGGACTGAACTGGATCTGGGCGGTGTTTACCCTGGCCCTGCTGGGGTGGCGCTGGCTGCTGGTGCGCTGGACCCGCTCCGTGATTAATCCTGTGGAGGCGATCGCCGCTGAAGTCAGCAAAGACCTGACTTCCATAGCCGACACCCCCGTTACCGCGATCGATGGGGAAATTCAGCAGAAAACCGAAGCCGAGCTGCGCCGCATTCTGGACGCTTCGCGGGACGACCCGCCCATTTGGGAAGACTGGGCCATCTTCTGGCAACGCTGTCGCGATCTGGTGGGGGCGATCGCCCATCTCTATCATCCCGACGTCAAGTATCCTTTGCTGAATATCTACGTCCCCCAGGCTTACGGCCTGATTCGGGGCACGGTGGATGACGTGGATCGGTGGATGCAGCAGCTCTCCCCCGCCCTGGGCCAGGTGACGGTGGGGCAGGCTTACCAGGGCTACGAGATGTACCGCAAGCTGGAGCCTTCCGCCCGCAAGCTCTTGAAAATCTGGAACTGGGCGCAGTGGGTGGTGAATCCAGCCGTAGCCCTGGCCCGACAGGCCAGCCGCGAGTCCAGCAATCGGGCAACCCAAGAACTGCTGGTGAACCTGAGCCAAATGCTGCGGGAGGCGGCGCTGCGGAATTTGGCACGACAGGCGATCGCCCTCTACAGCGGCTCCATGGTGGATCTGGAAACCTCCCCCGCCGCCCCGGCTCTCCCCAAGGCCAAAACCCAAACCCTGCGGACACTGCTGGAAGAGGCGGAACCCGTCGAACCGGTGAAGCAGGCTCCCGTAAGCATTCTGCTAACGGGTCGGACTGGGGCGGGAAAAAGCAGTTTAATTAACACCCTGTTTCAGGCCGAGCGGGCCGAGGTGGATGTGCTGCCCAGCACCGACCAGATTCGCGACTACCACTGGCAAACCACCACGGGGGAAGGGTTAGACCTGTGGGACACGCCGGGATACGAGCAGGTGAAGCGCTCCGACCTGCGGGATCTGGTGCTGGACTACGCCACCAATGCTGACCTGCTGCTGCTGGTGACCCCGGCCCTGGACCCGGCCCTGCAAATGGACGTGGACTTTCTCAAGGAAGTGAAGCAGGCCATGCCCGACCTGCCCACCCTGGCGGTGGTCACCCAGGTGGATCGGTTGCGGCCTATCCGCGAGTGGCAGCCACCGTATGACTGGCAGTGGGGCGATCGCCCCAAAGAACGGGCCATCCGCGAAGCAACCGAATACCGCACGGAGTTACTGGGGGAATGGTGCGATCGCCTGCTGCCCATCGTCACCGGCGATGCCCAGGCCAATCGGGAGAGCTGGAACGTAGACGCCCTCGCCATTGCTCTGGTGGAAGCCATCGATCCAGCGAAACAGGCAAGACTGGCCCGCTTTTTGCGCGATCGCGACGCCCGCGTTGTTGCCGCCGCCCGCATTATTGACCAGTACACTTTTCAGATGGCCACCACCCAGGGACTCACCGCCCTGCTGAAAAGTCCCGTCCTCCAGTTCATTTCCACTTTGACCACCGGATCGCCCGCCCTGGCCTACGTACTGGCAGAGCAAATTCCCGTGGAGCAGCTGCCCGTGGTCATCGGCAAGCTGCAACTGGCCTATGATTTGTTCAACCTACTGAATGAAGGCCGGGGGCGCGATCGCACCTTTGATTTGCTGGCTCTCTGGCCCCTGCTGCTGGAAAACCCCGCCTCCCCCGATCGCACGGCCTGGGCCTTTGGTCATGCCCTGGTGGAGTACTGGACGCGGGATCTATCGATTCAACAGGTGCGGGAGCGGTTTATGGGGTATTTGGAGAAAGGATAGAGGGATTTTGGATTTTGGATTTTAGATTCTGAACTCCTGACTCCTGGCTCCTGGCTCCTGGCTCCTGCTCCTGACTCCTGACTCCTGCCTCCTAATTTGGGATTGAGCGATCGCAGTCCCAGCTTAATTCCTCAACACTTTTTAATAGAGCGGTGGAATCGGGCTGGGAACACTGGTGATGTAGTTTTTCTTACATCGTACTATGGGCGCTCCAGGTTTTACCATTACCATTGACTATCGCTTTGCTGGCAGTGAGTTCGATGCACAGGCGAAACAGCGGATTGAAGAGGCTGCTCGCATCTGGGAATCCCTCATTGCTGACGATTTTGAGGATGTCGCAGCGGGCACACCGATTCACATCTCCAACCCGGTCACCGACGCGGATGAAATTATTCTCCTTGACCGCGACGTGGACGATTTAATTATTTTCGTGGGGGCACAGTCCCTGGGGGAGAATGGCCCCGCCGCCTATGCCACCTCCTCCTATACCTTCAGCGATCCGGCTCTGGAGGCCCGCCACGAAGGGGCAGACTTTGAACCAGCCGCCGGTTCCATTACGTTTAACAGTGACTTCAACCCCGGCTTTGCCAATTTGGGGCTGGTGATCCATGAAATGGGCCATGTGTTGGGCATTGGCATTGCGCCCGTTTTTGCCCAGAAAAGCGCGAGTGGCTCCTTTGATGGCCCCACCGTTCGCGCCATCAACAATGGCAACCCCATCGCCCTGAGCGAGGATTTGGGACACCTGGATCCGTTCTTTAGATTGAGCAATGGCCTGCGTCCGGTGGTGGGGGGTGGTATTGGGTCGGGGTTGCCCACGGTGGCGGATCTGGCCATGCTGGCGGATATTGGCTACGAAATTCCCGCACTGGCATCGGTGGCGGTGGGTCAGCCGCTACCCGTTTTGAACTACACCCTCAACGGCAGCGATGGCGAAGACTTTCTATCGGGATATGACGGGGATGACATTATCTTGGGCGGCAAGGGCGACGACTTTCTTCAAGGGGAAGTGGATGACCTGTTGCCGGGTAGCCGCAAGGGGAGCGATCGCCTCGATGGCGGCGAGGGCAACGACAGTCTTGAAGGGGGCAGTGGCGACGATTTGATTACGGGGGGCGCAGGGGATGATACGCTTTACGGTGGTCAATACAATGCAAGTACTGGGGGCGATCGCGACACCTTTTTCTTTGATGTCAATAGTGGTAAAGACCAGATCCGTGACTTTGAAGCCGACTATGATGTCATTCAAATTGCTCCTGGCTATGGGATTACCAGTGTTTCCAGCCTGCTGGATGGGCTGACGGTGTTAGGAACTTTCTCAGATGGGCGGACGGCGTCGGAATTAGTCTTGAGTCCGGGAAATACGATCACGATCGCCCACGACAAGCCCCTCACGGCAGTTAATTTCCAAATCGATGCATTGCCGGATTTGCCCAGTGACCCTTCCTCTGGCAATCCTTCACCAAATCCGCCTGCCCCCTTTCAAGGAACCGACGAAAACGATACGATGCAAGGAGAGGATGGGGTTGATGATCTCCTGATGGGAGGCAAAGGCAATGACCGCCTGCGGGGCGGTTCGGGGGGCGATCGCCTAGTTGGCGGCAGCGGCAATGATGCTTTGTTTGGCCAGGACAACGACGATACTTTGCTGGGGGGCAAGGGCAAGGATCGGCTCTTTGGCGATGCGGGCAACGATATCCTCAAAGGCGGCGGTGACAATGATACCCTCCGTGGTGGGACGGGGGATGACCTGCTGGTCGGGGGTGCGGGGGGCGATCGCTACATCCTCAAGTCCGGTGAAGGCTTTGATACCATCCGTGGCTTTTCTTTAAAGCAAGATCGGTTGATTTTCAAAGGCATCTCATCCAGCCAGTTAACGTTCATCCAGGAGGGGGGAGACGTGCTTATTCGGGCTGGGGAGAGCGACCTGGCCCTGGTGCAAAATCAAGCCGCTGACAAGCTAGAATCTCGATTTGGCTAATCTGGCGCAGGCTACTTGAAAATCTTCGAGGCGATCGCCCAAGTAGTTAAACAAAATTATTTTCTTGGGTGTGCGCCTCGGCGGGGCGCACGCCCCCACAAGATGTAATTAATTGTGCTTGAGCACTTACTAATAGGGGAACCCATTCCAAAACTTTGATTTTTCAGGCAAACTGATAGAGGCACTAACGGCCCCGTTGCCTCAGAACCCACCAATGCTATCCAGCGCCCTCCCATGAAGATTTCCGTTTTTCTCAGCTACCCTAAACCCTGCTTCAAGCGGCAAGAAGAGTTTATCGACGGTGTCCGCAATTGCCTCAAGGATCGGGGTTTTGCCCCACGCACCCTGGGCGTCACCGACTACGATATGGATGCCCCAATGACCGCCATTCGGCGGCTGATGCTGGAGTCAAATGGGCTGATTACGGTCGCCTTCCGGCGCACGTTTATCGAAAAAGGCACAGCCCGGTTGCGGACGGATATTCATGAGTTGAAAGAGACACCACTCGATGGCATGTGGCTGACGACCCCCTGGGCACACATCGAACCTGCAATGGCCTACCAGCTTGGCCTGCCAGTTCTCTTGCTGCGGGAAAAGAACGTTTTAGACGACGGGATTCTGGAGCGCGGCATTGTTGGACTTTACATGCCTGAGTTTGACCTGGATTCTCCCATTGAAGCCTATTTGGAATCCGACCAGTGGCGAGACGTCATTGGCAAGTGGGAAGGATACGTGCGGGCTGTCGTCAACAGCAAAGGACGACCTCCTCAGTTGTATTGAAGAGTATCAAAGTAAGGCGGGATACTTTCCCAGGTATGGAATTCAGGAGTCAGGAGCCAGAAGTCAGCTCCCTTCTGAATTCTGACTCCTGGATTTTGGCTCGTCTTGAGCACCAAGGTTAAATCTCGGGTCTGTGAAGCTGGATCTACCTGCTGCTAAGCCCGACGAAAATATGCTAGCGTTGCCGTGATAGTTACGCTTTGTGATGGCCATGCGATCGCCAGAGATGGTGCGTTTCTAGCCGCTTGAGCGATCGCATCTAAACAAAAACAGCTTTGATTGATCGGGAGGAAAGGGTATGCTGAATCGATTGCATCGGCCTTTGAGTATGAAACCGCTTCAGTTCATTTTATCTCTATCCGCCATCTTTTTAGTAGACATGGGGGCAGCGATCGCCACCGAAGTTTCGTCTGAGGAGTCCTTTTCACCCCCAGCACCGCCCCAAACTGTGCCCCAAGCCGATCCGCAGGAAACACTCCAGGATCCCAGCCTATATCAGCGCCTTGAGCAGGAGCGACAACAGCGACAACAGCAGCGGTGGGAAGAACTGCAGCAGCGACAAGAGCGGTTAGATCTGCGACGGCCCCAGCGACGACCCGTCCAGGAACACCGCTGGGAGGGACTTGGGCGATCGCAGGAAGGCTGGCAACAACGTCAGGAGAATCTGCGGCAGCGGATACATGGCCTGTAACGCGGTAAGGAGGTTTCCAGAAATGCTTCTCCAAGTATCAACGTAAAGCGGGACACTTTTCAAAGAATAGAATTCAGGAGTCAGGAGTCAGAAGGCAGTTCTCTCCTGAATTCTGACTCCTGGATTCTGGATCCTGCCCAACCAGGATTTGCCGCCTTAAGAGTAATATGCCGACCTGAAACCAAAGCTCAGGGACAGGATATAGCGTACTGTAGATATGTGAATATATATTACAGGCAAGATTGGAAAGGAGAATAGAAGCGGCTAGAACAGTCTAAGCGTTGGAGAGACGGGTTCAAAATTATTTTGTAGGGCAAAATGCCCGCCCTACGGTCATCCCGCAGGGTCAGTACAGTTCATCATGCGTCAAGCCCCCGTTAACCAAACGGGGGTATTTGTCGAATAGCTTATTTTCCTAGAGTCAGGATTCCACCTACCTACCTTAACCCCCCTTTCACCTATGCAATTTAGCCCTATTACTGATCCCGTCCAGGTTTTCCTGATTATTGTCGCCATTATGCTGGTGGCTCCTCTGATCTTCGAGCGGCTCAAGATGCCAGGGATTATTGGCCTCATTCTGGCCGGAGTGGTGGTCGGGCCGCATGGGCTGAATGTGCTGGCACGGGATGACACCATCGAGCTGCTGGGCACCGTTGGGTTACTGTTTCTCATGTTTTTGGGGGGGCTGGAAACCAGCCTCAGCGACCTCAAGGGCAATGCGGGAAAGGCGATCGCCTTTGGTCTGGCCACGTTTCTGGTGCCCATTGTGCTGGGGGCAGCGGCCATGCTGGCCATTGGCTACAGTCCGCTGGCGGCCATTCTGGTGGGTTCCTGTTTCTCGTCCCATACGCTGGTGGCCCTGCCGGTGTTGTCTAAATTAGGGGTGATGCGATCGCAACCCGTCACCGCCACCCTGGGGGCGACGCTGATTACGAATATTCTGGCGCTGCTGGTGCTGGCGGTGGTGGTCAAGGCAGACAGTGGAGATCTCACCCTCGGTTTCTGGCTTTTTCTTATCCCCGCCCTCACCATTTACACCATTGCCACCTTAGTGGGCGTGCCTTTGTTAGGACGGTGGTTCTTTCGTCAGTTTGGCCATGATGAAGGGGCCGAATTCGTGTTTGTACTGGCCACCTTGTTTGTGGTCTCGGCAGTTGCCGATTTGATTGAAATTGAATCCATCGTGGGCGCTTTTCTAGCGGGCATTGCCCTCACGCCCCTGATCCCCCAGCTCAGCCCATTGATGAATCGGCTCCAGTTCATCGGCAACACCCTGTTTGTGCCGTTTTTCTTAATTTCCGTGGGAATGCTGGTGGATCCCCTGGTGCTGGTGCAGGAACCCAGAACCATTCTGGTATCCTGCGTCATGGTCGCCTCCGTGCTGATTGGCAAGTACCTGGCGGCCTGGGGGGCAGGGAAGCTCTGTCAGTTCTCCCAACCGGGCATCATGGTGATGTTTGGGCTATCCATTGCCCAGGCAGCTTCCACCCTGGCGGCGATCACCGTTGCGTTTAACATTGATCTGGTGGACAACGCTACGGTCAATGGCACGATCGCCATGATTCTGGCGACCTGCATCCTGTCTCCCTGGCTGGTGGCCCGCTGGGGGCAGCAGTTGCCCACGGCTCAAGTCACAAATGCCCAGCAAAGCCCCGGCGTTGCCTGGGGTAGCCGCATTTTGGTGCCGGTGTCTAACCCCAGCACGGAGAATAATCTGCTCCAGTTAGCCCTGATTCTCACCAAGCGGGTCAAAGGTACGTTGCTGCCGCTTCACGTCATTGCCGATGCAAATGAAGAAATCCCCCCAGAGGCGATGCTTCAGCAGCGGCAGCTTCTGGAAAAGGCGGAACAAGTGGCCCATGCGTCGGTGACCCAGGTGGAACCCATTGGCCGCATCGACGATTCCATCGACAAAGGCATCATTCGGGCGGCGGCAGAACGGCAGGCCAGCCTGATTATTTGCGGCTGGAAGGGCTTTTCTACCTATCAAGAGAATCTCTTTGGTGGGGTAATTGATAAAATTGTGCGGCTGGCGGATGTGCCGGTGCTGATTACCCGCTTTGCCGAACCGTTCCGCAACACTCAGCGGGTGGTGGTGGCGGCATCGGAGATGGAAACCACGCTGCGGGAGTTTCAGCAGGTGGTGAATCTGGGGCAGGCCCTGGCCAATGAAATGAAAGCTCAATTACAAATTGTGCAGTTGATGGCGCGATCGGGCAAAAGCCGCTATTCCCGCCACGATCTAAAGAACTTGCAGATCGCGACCCCCGTTCAGCCCATCTACGGCAACTTTGTCAAACAGGTGTCGGAACTGCTGATCCCCGGTGATTTGTTGGTTTTGACGGCCAGCACCCACCGCATTGGCCAACCCGCTGTGGGGAGAACACCTGAGGCGATCGCCCGCAACTGCCCCAAAAACTCGGTGATTGTGCTCCATTTCCCGCGCAGTTCTTAAACACCCTTGTAGCCAATGTTGGTTTCCATGGCCTGAGCGCCATCCGCCGAGGAAATGCGGGGCTTGGGGAACCGTTTCCGGAGGGTGCCCATCTGATTTAGAGCAATGCCCACCAGAATGATCGTTCCCCCCATGTACTGAGCCGCCGTCGGAACTTCTGCCAGAATCAAATAGGCCATCAGGATGCCGATAATTGGGCTGAATGAACTGGCCAGCGACACCTCCGATGCGGTTGTGCGCTGCAGCCCCATCAACCAGCAAAGCTGCCCACCCACCACTATGACGATGCCGTAAACCAGCATCCATCGCCAGATGATGGGTGAAAAAACGCCTATAAAGTGTTCTGCGCCAAATAAAGCCAAAACCGTAACCAGGAAGACGATGGTGCCGATGATGGTGCGGTAAATCGAAAAGAGGCCGATCCCTACCTGCTTCAAACTTGCTTTGCTAATGAGGGTGCCCAGGGCAGTGGCGATCGCCCCTCCCAGGGCACAGAGTTCCCCCTTTCCCACCATGAATCCCGCCATTTGCACGGCATCTGCGCCAGCCTGTTGGAGAAATAGGGTGAGGGCGACCCCACCAAAGGCAAAAACGGCTCCCAGCACCACCCAGAAGTTCACCCGCTCCTTCAAAAAGAGCACGGACAGGGCCAGGGTCAGGGGTGGCTCAATGCGGCCAATGAGAATCAGGCTATTAACTGACGTCAGGTTCAGGGCGAGGAGGAACAGTGCCGGGGCGATCGCCCCTGATAAAATGCCCACCAGGTTCAGCCCAACCCACGATTTGGGGGTTAGTTTCCGCCACGCCTCCAGCCGAATCTGCTGGCGATAGACGGTGACCAGGGCGGTCAATGCCACCACGTTGCCAGCAAAGAGAATGTTGCAAAAGGAAATGGGATTTTCGCCCTCAACCAGGTTTGCAGCGCCCAACTGGATGAGTCGTCGCGTGACCGAATTGGACGTGGCAAAAATGATGACAGCCAGAATAAGATAGGCGCGTCCGGGAATCTGTTGAAGCAACCGTTTGAAATAAGCCATAGCACTTACTGGTTTTTACGCGGCGGTTGCCAAATTCTCCCACGACAGAGCGATGTTTGCTTGATCCCGTCTCAACGATCTACGTCGGGCCAGGGTGCGAGAATTGTTGCCGTGCTCAGGCCAGCAGGTGCTCCACGAGGCGTTGGGTGATGGGAAAGCCGGTTTGCTGCTCGAAGTGCAAAAACATGGGGCTGGGATTGGCCTCCAGAAACACATATTGGCCCTCAGGGGTGAGTCGCCAATCAATGGCCGTCCATTCCAAAAGTAAGCAGCGGGCGATCGCCCGACATTGCGCCTCAACCCCCTCTGGCAGGGTTAAGGGAATTAACTCCGCCGCTGCATCTTCCCGAAAGTCCAGGGAGGCGCTGCGAATTTCCGCACTGTACACCTGATTGCCGATGACGTAGCTCCGCACATTTGTCCCTGGAATATAGGCCTGCAGCGTTACCGGACTCAGCCGCAGCGACCGTTCCAGCCGTTCTGGTTGGAGATGCTCCGCCTGCACAAACTGGGTGTGTGCTCCTCCATAGACGGGCTTGAAAATAGTGCGCTCCTGTCTTTGACAGAAGTTCCCCACAACTTCCGGATCGTTGCTAATCAGGGTATCGGGAATCGAAACTCCCAGACCCTTGACCTGGTGCAGTTGCAGGGGCTTTTCTTTGTGAAATTGGTAGGCCTGCCAGGAATTGACCCAGCGGGCCGGGCAGATCTGAATGAGCGATCGCAACGCACTGTTCGCGTCATTGCAGGCTACCTGGTACTGCAAGGTATCTCCCAGGGGCGGTACTTGCACCCCCGAAAAGCTCCGCCAGAAAACGCTGTGGATCTCCGACAGGGCAAACTGTTGCCCGTTTGGCAATACTAGCGAACCACTTACCGTTCCTGGCAGCCAGGAAAGCCGCAACTGCGTTGGAAACAGGCAGGTATGCCAGCATTCCACCGTTGCACCTGTCTGGGCGATCGCTTGCTTCAGGTGCGCGGCATGGGCATCCCTTTCATCCCCCAAAATCAACACGTTCATGACGATATAGCTCTATGTTTGGGCAAGTACATCGTTCAGAGGGATTTGTTGCCAGGGACGCTCTACATCAGCCAATCGCCCCCCTCTTCTCCCATTGCCATGGTGGTTACTTCAGGAGGGTTTATGGGGGGTTTGGGGGTAGGTTCGATGATGACTTCTGGAGGGAAAGTCCATCCCCCTTCTTCACCCAGCGCCATAGTTGTAGCAAAGGGAGGCTCGATTGGCTTTGGCTTTGGCTGAATTGGATGGGGACGCCAGCCGCCCGCCTCACCCATGTAGCGGCTAACATAGCGGCGTGCTCCACCAACTTGAGCGGCTTCCTGCTGGCTGAGATTGTCTTGAAACTCAAGGTTAAGGGTCTGCAGAGTTGCCAGATCTAAATCAAAGGGGTGGTTCATTTTCGAACTCCTTAAGAAAAATAGCGCGGGGCTAATGATTGATCCTGAAAGGTATGGCTCGATCATGACGATGATTCTAAAACCTACCCCCTGCCAGCGGTTGCCATTTTGGCATTTGGATTTTACTGCGGAGGAAGGAGCAGGGGTACTGGCCCCTCAGATGGGTGCAGCGGCAGTTCCACGATAAAGCTAACCTGCTGAGTGTGGCTTTCGGCCCAAATGGAACCACCCAGGTAAGCCGTTAGTTTTTTAATCAATGCCAGTCCCAGCCCAGTGCCGCCTTGCTTCCAGCGATCGCTGCTGGGAATACGGTAGAACTTATCAAAGATCCGCGTCAATTCTTCTTTGGGCAATTCAACGCCGGTATTGGTTACCATAAGCCTGAGAGAGCCGGGTTGGGGCGTCTCCCCCGCCAGCAAACTTGCTTCGCCAATGGCTTCCATGATTTCGCTGGAAATTACCCTGCTATCCACCACCTCAACAGAGACGATGATCCGCTCTTCCGGCGGTGTGTATTTGCAGGCATTGGTTAGCAGCTCGGTGAAGATGCGGGTTAGTATCGATAAGTCTGTGACCAGGTTGGGCAGATTGGGCGGACATATCAATTGCAAATGCTGTTGGCGCTGCTCGACCCGTTTTTGGAACGTTTCTATGACATGCAGGAGCCAATCTTTCAAATCAATTGAAGTGGGTTGAAAGGGATGGTTTTCAGCGTCAATTTGCTGAATTTGCAGTAGATCATTCACCATTCCTAGCTCCACGTTGCACTCCTCATTCAAAACCCGCAGGTAAATTTCGATGCGATCGGTCAGAGCACTTTTGTTTGAATTCAGGACATCGAGTTGATTGAGGGTTAATTCCAGCATTTGAACTGCCACTTTAATGCTGGCCAAAGGCGTTCTCATTTCGTGGCAAACTGAGCTGAGAAAGTCGTCCTTGAGCTGGTTCAGGCGCTCCCTTTCTCGCATTTGAAGCTCCAGGATTTGGGCTCGCTCAACTGCCAGATTATGCTGTTCCCGAAGGCGGCGCTGGGTATCGTCTCTCAGGACTAACACTGCTCCGGTGACGTTGCCATCGTTGTCTCGTAGGGGCGCGATGCTGTCAGTTACGGGCAGCGTTTTTCCATGCCTGTTGACCAGTAAAATTTCCTGATTCAAATAGACAGTACTGTGCTTTTTGAACACAAATGACATTGGGTTTTGAATGGGCTTCTGAGTATTTTCATCAATCAGCTTCAAGACCATCGCCACGTCCTGATCTTTAGCTTCACGGCACCGCCATCCCGTCATGATTTCGGCTGCCAGGTTGAGGTATTTGATGCGGCACTGGATATCAAAGATGATGATTCCATCACCAATTGTTTGCAGAACTGTATTGAGGAACCGCTCTCGCTCGTAGCGGTTTAGCGCTGTTTCGATGGCCACATACAGCTCTTTTTCCCGAACAGGTTTTAGCAGGTAACCGAAGGGAAAAGTCACCTTTGCCCGTTCCAATGTACTTTTGTCGGAGTGTCCCGTGAGGTAAATGACGGGGATAGCCAACTGCCCCCAGATTTGCTCGGCTGCATAAATGCCGTCGGCCTCTCCTTGAAGTCGGATATCCATAAGCACCAGATCGGGGCAAAGCTCGGTGGCTTTAGACATGGCTTCTTCAGCCGAAATGGCGATATCCAGAATGTCATAACCCAACGACTCTAAATTCTCGCGCAAGTTTGCAGCAATAATGTACTCATCCTCAACAATAAGAATACGAACTAATTTGGATGATTCGGTGCTGGGTGGAGATAGGGTAATTGTGTTCATTTTTAGCCTCTCGAAAAGGTCACGACAAACTTTGTCCCAACTTCACTGCTGATATCAAGGCTTCCCTGAAGCTGTTTAACCAATCCTTTGATCAGGGAAATTCCTAGCGTTTTGGGTTTCTCAAAGTTGAAATCCCGAGAGATACCCACCCCATTGTCCTGTATGGTTAGTGAAAAAGTGTGGTTTGGATGTTGCAAAAAGCTTACTTCAATTTCCCCCTTCTGGCAGCCTTTAAAGGCGTACTTGAGTGCATTGGAGATGAGTTCGTTAATAATCAAGCCACAGGGAATTGCTCGATCAATATCGAGTTTGATGTCATCGACTCTGGTTTTTAAGCTAATACAACCAGAATCAACTTTGTAGGAAGCAAACAGATGGCTTGTCAGATCTTCAATGTAGTGAGCAAAGTTAATCTTGGCCAGGTCTTTAGAGCGATAAAGCTTTTCATGAATTAAAGCAATCGACGTAATGCGGTTGCGGCTTTCGCTTAGCGCTTCGGTAATCTGCGGGTTGGGCGATCGCCGCGCCTGCATTTGGAGTAACCCGTCAATGACGCCCAAATTATTTTTAACCCGATGATGTACTTCTTTGAGCAGAACTTCGAGGGTTGCTTCTTTTTCTGCAAGAGACGCCTGAAGCGCCTCTGCGGCCCGTTTCCTCTCGCTAATATCCTGCTGCACCACGATGAGCATTGTGCAATAATCCGGGTGCCTGAACCCCGACATGGTTGTCTGACACCAAAAGCAGGTGCCATCTTTGCGGACGCTGAGAGCCTCTTGGGTGCATTCTCCCCGCGCCATTACTTCATGAAACTTGGCGCAATTTATTTCACCCTCGTCTTCATAGTTCAAGATAGAGACGTGGCGACCTTTGAGTTCACCCACCTGGTAACCAAATATTTGCTCAAACTTTGGGTTGGCGTAGGCAATGATACCGTCAGAAACCCTGACAATACAGACTCCCTGAGCCATGTTGGTCACGATGGTGCTTTGCAGCTCTAGCTCAATTTCCTGGCGTTGACGTTTAGTAGTATCACGCACAATCATTAATACCTCATCATCTCCACAGGGTACACTCCGAACTTCTCCAAACTGGACTTCGTCATCAACACGTAGCTGGTATTCATGAACCTGTAACTCTCTGGTTTGCAGTGCCCGCTGCACATGGGTCATGTGTAGCAAAGCCTGCTCCACGGGCAAAACCTCAATGATGCTGCTACCTACCAGCACCCGTTCAGGGATTAACAGGGGGGCGTTTCCGCCATTTTGCAAGTCCAGAATGATACCGTCTCGTCTCAGACGAATCAGTAGATCTGGAAAAGCCTGGACTAAAAATTGGTTTCTCGTTTCACCTGGGGGTAGCGCTTTTTGAACAGTGGGCGATCGCTCCGCCGCTCTGGCCCATGTAAGGATGCTCTGTGGGACAACAGACATCAGTTGAAACATTATTGCTAGCAAAAGCACAGCACCCATCAATTTGAGAATGCTTAATATCCAGATGTCAGGATGCCAGAATGTCCAAATTTCGGTGAGGTGAGCCATCCCGCAAGCAGTCATGAAGCCGCTAAATAGCAAAATGAGCCGGGAGAAAGGCTGCTCGTTGGGGCGACGAGCCAGAAAGGATAGCGGTAGCAACACAGAAAAGTAGGCAAGGGCCATTAACCCATCTGTAATGATGTGGAGTTCAACAAGCCCCCAATTCCAGAGGTGGCACTTCTCGTCGGTTGTAAATAGAGCGGCTACCCAAAGCGGTTCACTAAAGTTCATGATTCCGAATCCCTTCCACGTTTACGGCTAAGGGTTAACCGCTGCGTATTTAACGCCTTTATGATTGCACAGAAGAAAATATAAAATCTTCATTAAGATTACTTAAATCAAAATGAGCTTTTTGATATCGTCCCCAGCTTCTGCCGGTTGCGGGCCGATGCCTCTACGAGTTCTCTCAGAGACCCCCCTGGTTCCACCCGCTTATTCACTGCAGGGATTTCCGAATGTAGCGATCGCAAAGTTGCCGGGACGGTCAGGCAAATGCACCCTATCCCGGCTCAAAAGGCATGATTCATACCGAAGCCCGAGGTGGTACCCCCTATGGAGCGACTACCATCGCAGGTGGACAGGGTGAACTCCAGCCAAAGCCCGAAGATCTCGACATTGCTCGGACCCTGGGACGGCGCGTGTCCAAGGTGACGGCGCAAGTGCAAGGTTAATCGGGATGATCCGGCGGTCTTTGTCTGAACCTCTGTCACCGATCTTTCTGTTATCCAGTGAAATTTAAATTCCAATGCTGTCTATGCTACTTCAGCCTACCTACCGTTTTCGAACGATCCTGATCGGTCTGTGTTCCCTCGGACTGATTGCCTGCAGCGGCCCCTCCCAGGATTCCCAGACAACAGCGCCCTCCACGCCCTCCACCCCATTGGAGCCAGAGGAAACGGCACAAACACCGCCGCCCGAGGTAACCCTCACTGACAGCTGCAACCTCATTGAATCAGGTTACGGGCCGCCAGGAAGCGTCAGCATTCAAGTAGAAGAAGTGGTCTCTGGTCTAGAGGTGCCCTGGGGTGTAGCGTTTCTGCCGAACGGCGATCTCCTGGTCACGGAGCGTCCAGGGCGGGTGCGCCTCGTCCAAAATGGCCAGCTCCAACCATCCCCCGTGGTCACTATTCCCGCAACAGCCCAGGGCGAAGGCGGACTGCTTGGCATTGCCCTGCATCCCGACTTTGCCAATAATCGCCTGTTCTATCTCTACTACACCACCGATGCAGATGGCACACTGACTAACCGGGTCGAGCGCTGGCGGCTCGCTGAGGACAACCAAAGCGCCACCGCTGACCAGATTATTGTGGGGGATATTCCGGTGGCGACTTACCACAATGGTGGCCGACTCCGCTTTGGTCCCGACGGGATGCTGTACATCGGCACTGGGGATGCCCGCGACCCCAGCACCGCCCAAAACCCAGATAGCTTAGCAGGCAAAATTCTGCGGGTGACGCCAGAGGGAGACATCCCCGAAGACAACCCATTTCCCAACAGCCCGGCCTATATCATTGGCGTACGCAATACCCAGGGGTTTGACTGGCCCAGTGAATCTGTGATGTGGATTAGCGACCATGGCCCCAGTGGTGAGCTGGGTCGGCGCGCCCACGATGAGGTCAACGTTGCCCGACCGGGGGCAAATCTGGGCTGGCCAGAAATCTATCGCTGCCAGTCGCAAGAGAACCTGGAGCGCCCTGTGCTCACCTGGGCAGAGGCCGTCCCGCCGGGGGGAGCCGCCATTTATACCGGAGAGGCGATCGCCGAATGGCAGGGAGACTTGATTCTGGGTACTCTGGGATCACGACATTTGCATCGGGTGTCCCTAAGCCCCAGTGGCGAACTGCAGCAGCATGAGGTGTACTTGCAAGATGCGTATGGGCGGCTACGGGAGGTAATCATGGGGCCGGATGGCGAACTGTATGTCACTACCAGTAACTGTGATGGCCGGGGTAGCTGTCCTGCCGATGGCGACAAAGTCTTGCGGATCACTCAGTAGGGTTGGGCCATTTTTTATTTTGTGGGGAGTTTCGCGCCAAACTGCTTAAGTACTATGGGTGATGTTTCTAGAATTGCTTCTGGGGCGATCGCCTCTGCTCTTATTATCCATCCCCAAAGACTGCCTGCTTTAAGCTGTTAAACAAATTTGTTTTCTTGGGGGTTTGCGCCACCACCGGGGACGCAAACCCCTATCAAGTGTCACTAATTGTGCTTGAACACCAATCTAACCGACGTGGCCAATTACAGACCAATGGCGTCTGTCGTGATGGCACCTGTCAAGTCTGCGCCAGTTAGAGTTGCGCCAGTAAAGTTAGCCTTTGATAAATCAGCATTTACGAGCAGGGCATTGGTGAAATTAGCGTTATTAGCAATGCCGTCAACGAATTTAATGCCCGTCAAATTGGCTCCAATAGTGTCTGCGTCTGCACCATCTGCCAAGAGCGCACCCGTCAAATTAGCCTTGCTCAAATCTGCCCCAACAAGAACCGTATCATCTAATTGCGCCCCAACCAGGATTGCCTCACTCAAATCGGCTCCGGTTAAATCCACGCCGGTGAGATCAGCATTAGTTAAATTCGCTCCCTTAAAGCTTACCCCAGTCAGGTCTGCACCTGTAAAGTTCACGCCACTCAAATCGGCTCCTTCAAAACTGGCGTTTACTGCAAAAACTCCTCTAAAATCTGAGCCACTTAGATTAGAGTTGGTGAAATTCGCTCCATCTAGTTCGGTGACATCATTAGTAAGCGAACGGAAATTGGAGCCTGAAAAATTGACACCGTCTGCAATGAGGTTACTCAGATCTGCTCCCCGAAAACTGAGGCTAAAGCTTGTGGGTAGTGTGGTTAAAGAGACGCCTTCAGGAATAGACGTATTAACGTCGCTGATAGAGACCCCTTCAAAGTTAGCGTTATTGAAATTGATGTTGAGCAGGAAGATATCCGTGAAGTTCGTATTTCTAAAGTCAGCGCCAGTCGCGGTTACGTTTTGAAGAATAACTGCTTCTAGCGTAGCCCCTTGCAGATTGGCATTGGTGAAAGTCGCCCCTGTGAAATCAGCAGCCTTCAGGTTGGCTAAAGACAAATCAGCACGGGTTAGATTCGCTCCGGTAAAAATGGGGCGCTCCGATTGTTCGCCACTTAGGTTCGCTTCACTCAGGTTGACATCGGTCAAGTTAGCATTGGTAAAATTAATATTACTGGTATTGACCTTAAACAAGTTGGAGCCTCTGAGGTTAGCTCCACTGAAGTTGACATCAGTTAAGGTTGCCAGAGACAAATCTGCGGCTCCAAAGGTGCTATTAGCAGCAAAGATCGCATTCGAGGCATTAACATTACTCCAGTTAGACTCACTGAAATTTGTGCCTCTCAGTTGGGTACGCGTTCCTGCCGCATTGGGATTGAAGAGAACATTGGTAAGAGTAGCTTTAAAGAAAGTAGAGCCGTTTAAGTTTTGTCCTTGAAAATTATTTCCAAACAGATTCTGCTCATCAAAATTGAGTGCGACCATAGTTAACTCCAGTGGTAGATCCCGTTTTTTAAGAAGTTTCTCCTATTCATCTGCCCTTACTTGAATTGTGCAGGTGAATAAGATTTGCGCATGAAAATCAGCCCTATCCGTGAGGGATAAAGCAAGCAGCAGAATGAAATTTCTGCATGAATTTTGAAGCCATGAGGCTAGGTGACCCAATCTTCAAAGAAGGGGCAACAGCCCAAGCAACAACAGCTTTTCAGGGACTACAGATCCCCAAAAAAGTTGGGTAGTGAATAGCCGGATATCAATAATCAGGCTTCATGGCTTTTTACTGTTTCGTGCAAGCTCGATCAGCGTTTCTCTCTAAAGAAAAGTAAAACCTGACAGATCGGCCTTGTCAAACAATGTGAGAAATTTCTCATGGAATTCCTTGCATCACTTAGTTTAAGAGAAATTGGCTACTACCAAGTCTTTTGATCCATTGACAGACGCAACCTGTCAAGCAAAGTTAGAAATTTCTCATGAGGGTTTCTTCATCAACTCTTTAAAGAGTTTTGTCTGAGTGTGGAGTAAAACCAGAGTAATTGGGTGGGTTTCAGTAATTCTTAAAGCGAGTGATGAACCACCCAGGCTAGACATTTTTTTGGCTCAGTAAGTAGAACTGCAGTGAAAAACGAAGGTTAGAAAACCGGGGGAGCGCCCCGGTTTTCTAACATGAATTTAATTGTGCTGACCTACTTACCTGTGGACGTAAGTTGGGCCTGGGCCTGATGAAGTTCTGCCAGTGTTTTTTGCAGGAGTTGCTGCTTTTCCTTAAGTTCTTGTCGATGCTCTCGCACCTTCTTTTCCAAGATCTCACTATAAACTTCTAGTTGTTCATTGGTTTCCCTTTGGGTTTCCAGGAGTTGCTGAACCTCCTGAATTAATCGGTTTAAGGAAGCTGCCAAAATGCCAATTTCATCCTGGGTGGTAACGGGTGCCTGGAGGTCAAAGTTGGCCTCTTCCGTGACCTGTTGCGCGACGTAGGTAACGGCTCGGATGGGATGGGCGATCGCCCGGTTGATATAAATGCCTACAAGGGTGGCGATCGCCGCAGACACCAGCAAACTGGCCATAATAATTTGCAGCCGCAGTTTCTCCACGTTTCTCAAATCCGCCTTGGCCTGTTCATATTCCGCCGCCGTTACATCTACCAGGTGGGTAATGTCATCCAGAAACTGGTCGAGGGTAAAGACCTGGGTATTGTGCATGAAATTAAGCAACTGCGACTGGGTAGGGGCGATCGCACTGGGTTTGAGGGATTGGGGGTTGCTGGCCTGAAACAGGGCTTCTGACTGGGTTAAGTAGGTGTCAAACTTGTCTTTGGTCTGCATCAACTGATTGTAGGCCGCCTTTTCTGCAGGGGTATCCTTGAGCCGCCGACTGGGGTTTCGAAACGTTTTCTGGAAATTGACCCATTCCTGACGGACGTCAGCCACATAGGCGAGGAGTTGGGGATAGTTTTCCTGCCACTGGAACGGCTGCCCCAGGTAGAGAATTAGCTTATGCTGCTCCGAACGAACCCGTGAAACCGCACTTTTGAGACGGTAGGCCTGATACAGTTCTTCAATGGCATCCTCCTCTTCCTGAATGGCAACTTGCTGGTAGTGATTGGCGATCGCAAAGCCAAAAGCCGTTCCCACCATGGCTGTTCCCAGGACGAGGGTGTATCCCAGCGTAATCTTTTGGCCCACTTTGAGGTGAGCCAACCAGGATCCTGTCCCTTTAATCATCGGCGGTTTGGTGCTGCCCAAGGGGGTGGTCGTGGGGCGATCGCTAGAACTCAGGGACGGAGCGGGGAAACGGGGAAACATAGGGATTGGGGGTGACTGGATGGGATGATGGTATTCAATCAGGTGCGCAGGCGATAGCCTCTGCCGCGCACCGTTTCAATCAAATGCGAGCCAAACTTTTTGCGTAGATAGCCCACATAGACATCCACCACATTCGAGCCGGGGTCATGCTTGTAGCCCCAAACCTGCTCCAATAGTTGTTCGCGGCTGAAGATGTGACCGGGGTGGCGGAAAAACAGCTCGGCCATGGTAAACTCGCGGGCGGGCAAATCCACATTGGCACCATCCACAATGGCCTGTCGGGTGTGTAAATTGAGGCTCACCTTGCCCACATGCAAAACGTCTGCGGTGGTGCCCACCGGCACCGCTGTACTCCGCAGTTGCACCCGCACCCGTGCCAGCAGCTCTTCAAAGCGAAAGGGCTTGGTGATGTAGTCATTAGCCCCTCCTTCTAACCCGGCCACTTTGTCGTGGATGTCGTCACGGGCAGTGAGGATAATGATGGGCAAAGTATGTCCCTGTCGCCGTAGCTCGGCCAGCACCTCCAGGCCATCTTTATCGGGAAGGCCCAGGTCGAGGATGAGCAGGTCAAACCGACTCTCCTGAACCAGAGCCATGGCCTGACTGTCATCACTGGCGATCGCGCTTGTGAACCCCTTGGCCAAGAAGCCTTTTGCAAGAAACGCCGCAATACGGGGGTCATCTTCGACGATAAGGATATGCGACATGGCTAACTGACTCCTGGGGAGGATCTAACGGTAAAACAATCGTGAACATCGACCCATAGCCTAACCTGCTCCGCAACAGCACCTGCCCGCCGTGCGCTTCGGCGATCGCCTTCACTATCGATAGCCCCAGCCCCGATCCTTCCAGACGATGGCGGCTATTAGCGGCTCGGGCAAACCGCTCAAAAATACGTTTCTGGTCAGCCAGAGGAATCCCTTCCCCGGTGTCGCGAACCCAAAAGCGGATTTTCCCTTTGGCAATGGTTGAACCAATGGCGATTGTATCTTCCCGCTGTGTGTGTTGAGTGCCATTTTGAACCAGATTCATCACCGCCTCGGTGATCCGCTCCCGATCGGCCACAATTTGCCCCTGGGCTACCTCATCCAACTGCCAGTCGCGCTCTGCCAGGGGTTGGGCCTTGGCAAACAGCTCCTCAGTGAGTGCCGCCGCATCAACCATGTCCAGGTGCAGGAAATCGCTGCGCTCTGCCTTCGCCAGCAAAATCATGTCCTTCACCAACCGACCCATGCGGTTCAATTCGCCCATCACCAGAGCCAGGGTTTCCCGTTGCTCCTCCGGGTCATCCCCCATCAGCTCCAGGTTCCCCTGGATAATGGTAATGGGTGTTCGTAGCTCGTGCCCCGCATCGTTAACAAACTCGCGCTGGGTATCAAAGGCCGACTGCAGCCGATCCATCATATTGTTGAAGGTAGCTGCCAGCTCGGCCAACTCACCCCGTCCCTGTACGGGCAGTCGTCGGGATAGATCGGTTTCACTGATGGTGTGGGCCGTAGCCATGATCGTGCGCAGTGGTGCTAACACCCGTCCCGCCGCAAACCAGGCCAGCACCAGGGAAATGAGAAACAGTACCAGCGCTACTTGCATCAGCACAGACAGCGCTTCCAGGATTTCTGTCTGCTCGCCCCTGGTTGTATGGGCGACCACAAATACCCCCAGCAACTGCCCGTTGATTTGAACTGGCTCAAGCCGATACAGGGTGCTACCTACCCCCGTTCCTGGCAATAGGATCTCTCCCTGGGAGGGCTGGGTTTGGGCCGCCCACTGTTGCAGCAGGTCTGGATTTTCGCTGAAGGATTCGGGCAGGGCCGAAGGGCTGGATTTGAAGAATTGGCCATCTAAAAAGGTGATCAAAAACGTGTCATCTTTGGGGATGCGGTGGTGCAGGTACTTGCTAAAGACCGCAATTAATTCCGCCTTAGATTCAGGGGGGATGATGAAACTGCCGTCAATTTGAAGGACTTCTTGGAGTTGGGCGAGGTCTTCTGCGCCCTCGCCTTCCAGGCTTTGGATTCCTTGCTGATCCTGGGAAAGCAGCGATTGGAAAATTTGCATTTCTTCTGCCATTTCATCGCGCACCCGCTCATCTACCTGTTGAAATAACAGATGCCGGAGGGTGGGAATTCCCGCTAAAAACACTAATCCCAAAATCAAGACATTCCAAAGCAGAATACGGGTGCGGGCTTCTCCTAAAATGTGCAGCCAGTGGCGGTCTATATGCGAAATGTTAAATGAGGTTTCCTGATGTTGGACCCCAGGCAGACTGACCTGTTGCAAAGACCCCGCCCCAGGTTGTTTAAACTGGAATCGCTCCCCAAGCATAATCGCATCGGCTTCTCCCTAGAATGGCCTGACGAATTCCAGTTTACAATGATTAAGCAAAATTTTGCTGCTAACAGATTAAGTAGAACTGCATTGAAAAACGAAGGTTAGAAAACCGGGGGAGCGCCCCGCCGGGGCGCTCCCCCGGTTTTCTAACATGAATTTAATTGTGCTGACCTACTTATTGTCAGAAGCATCTCCTTGAAATGAGAAAATTCTTATTCATGGGACGCTGCTTATTCTAAGAAAATTCTTATGTTTGATCTCGTTTCAAAGGGCAGCCAGCACTGCGCTTCTAATTACCGCTCTCCTTTACTTGAAGAAGTTTATTAGAGGCAGAAAACCCTTGACGATTTTTTGACAAACGTGCTAATCAGCTTATATACAAATTCAAGATGCTTTCAACAATGAAGACCCGACGCAACAGACTAACCTGAATCGGCAGAAATCCGCAGGCTGCTCCACCTATCCCCTGGTTAGGGGCAATCCCTGAGAAGCATACCGGGCGAATGCGGTATTCCTGATCTGATTGACTGACAAAAGTTTGTGGCCCTCACCCCCAACCCCTCTCCCAGAGGGCGAGGGGAGCCGAACCAATGCTCCTGTTCCCTCTCCCGAAGGGAGAGGGCTAGGGTGAGGGCTTCCGGGCAGCGGTTC
>JAYKGU010000276.1:0-13632 GCA_035285585.1 Synechococcales cyanobacterium | reverse complement strand
GGCATAGGCTGGCGCGATCTAAAGTGGCATCGACGATTGTAAGCGTTCCATTTCCGGATCGGGGATAGGGAGTCGAGAATTTTTTACACTATCCAAGCAATGTGAGGACTTCGTCAACTTACTGGGTTTCGAAGAATTTACGAGTTTTGATAAGTATTAAAACGCTGGCTTATTTCCTCCGGCGACACGTCCTCAATGTGCGTTGCGATGATCCAGACGTGACCGAATGGGTCAGACAGCGTACCGGAGCGATCGCCAAAGAACTGATTCTTAACCGGGCGCAAGACGGTTGCCCCGGCAGCAATGGCCTGGCTGAACTGAGCATCCACATCTTCAACATAGAGCATGATCGTCACGGATGAACCACCTAACGATTGCGGGCCACGGAAGCCCATGTCGGGGTATTCATCGGCCAGCATGAGTTGCGAACTACCAATGCTGATCTCAGCGTGGGCAATCTTTCCGGTATTATCCGTTAAACGCATCAGCTCGGTGGCACCAAACGCCTCTTTGTAAAAGGCGATCGCCCGGTCTGCCCCGCCGATGATTAAGTACGGTGTTGCCGTTTGATATCCATCTGGAATTGGCTTGACGGTCATAGCCTTCGCCCATCCTTGCGTCCGAAAGAACAAACGTATTATACAACGCACCTTAGCTGTTCCGTCAGCAGCTTTATAAACTTCACAAAACCTAATAGAAATGGGCGGCTCCTGCCCCTCCGGTCGGATGCGCTTTGCCCCAAAGCAACGTGTCGATTTATTAACGTCTGTTTCAATCTGGTCATACTTCCCAGGCCAGGCCTGAACCGGGGCAAACGTCCATGATACGATTCATCCCGTAATCTTAATCAAGTTCGGGAGAAAGGTCGTTGGTACTACGGGTTGCTGTTGTCGGATCGGGTCCAGCAGGTTCCTCTGCGGCTGAGACCTTAGCAAAAGCAGGCATTGAGACTTACCTGTTCGAGCGCAAGCTGGATAACGCCAAACCCTGTGGAGGCGCGATTCCCCTTTGCATGGTAAGTGAATTTGATTTGCCCCCTGAAATCATTGATCGGCGCGTTACCCGCATGGAGATGATTTCGCCGTCCAATCGTGCGGTCGATATCCGCATTCGTAACGAAGGGGAATACATCGGCATGTGTCGCCGCGAAGTTTTGGATGGCTTTATGCGCGATCGCGCCGCCAAGACAGGCGCAAACTTGATTAACGGCACCGTACATCGGCTGGAGCTACCCCAATCCAACACCGATCCTTACACCCTCCACTACACCGACCATTCCCAGGGAAGCGGCCAAGAAGCCATACGCACCCTTGAGGTAGATGTGGTCATCGGAGCAGATGGGGCTAACTCTCGGGTCGCCCGCGCCATTGATGCAGGGGATTACAACTATGCGATCGCCTTCCAGGAGCGCATCCGCCTGCCCCAGGACAAGATGGAGCGCTACGAAAACCTGGCGGAAATGTACGTCGGCGACGATGTTTCCACCGACTTCTACGGCTGGGTCTTCCCCAAGTATGACCACGTCGCCGTGGGCACCGGCACCATGAAAGTTCATCAGGCCGACATCAAAAAGCTCCAGGCCGGGTTGCGGGCACGGGCAGCGGCCAAGCTAGAGGGCGGTAAGATCATCAAAATCGAAGCCCACCCCATCCCAGAACATCCCCGTCCCCGTCGCGTCGTCGGTCGGGTTGCCCTGGTGGGCGATGCGGCAGGCACCGTCACCAAGTCCTCCGGCGAAGGCATTTACTTTGCTGCCAAATCCGGGCGGATGTGCGCCGAAACCCTGGTGGAAGTATCCGACGGCGGCCAGCGCATCCCTACGGAAGCGGGGCTGAAGCTCTACATCAAGCGGTGGGATCGGGCCTATGGCATGACTTACTTGGTGCTGGATCTGCTCCAGCGAGTGTTCTACCGTTCGGACGCCACCCGCGAGGCATTCGTCGAGATGTGCGGCGATCTCGATGTGCAGAAGCTCACCTTCGACAGCTACCTCTACAAAACGGTAGTTCCTGCAAACCCAATTACCCAGCTCAAGATTACGGCGAAAACTGTAGGTAGCCTGCTGCGGGGTAATGCGTTAGCTCCCTAAAGTAGAGCTAATGAATGCACTCCCATCTCGCACTAGCAGGTGGGAGTGTCCCGGTAGGCAGAAAGCTGAAATTTGCGCTTAGGAACGTCACGACGCAACTGGGCTTTGAAGCGATTAGTCAGCTCTGGCTCCCCTTTTCCCAAGTTGGAAGAAGGGGCTGGGGATGCTGAATAATGGGTTTTAGTGATGACAGGGGGAGAAAACCATGCTGGCAAAGCGCATCGTGCCGTGTCTGGATGTGAAGGCCGGACGGGTGGTCAAGGGAGTTAACTTCGTCAACCTCAAGGATGCGGGGGATCCGGTGGAGCTGGCCCAGGTGTATAACGATGCCGGAGCCGATGAGCTAGTGTTTCTCGACATCACCGCCACCCATGAGGATCGGGACGTGATCTACGACGTGGTGTATCGCACGGCGGAGCAGGTGTTCATCCCTCTGACGGTGGGGGGCGGCATCCAATCCCTCGACACCATTAAGCGACTGCTGCGGGCTGGGGCAGATAAGGTGAGCATCAACTCCGCTGCCGTGCGCAACCCCGACTTCATCAACCAGGCAAGCGATCGCTTCGGTGACCAGTGCATCGTTGTCGCCATCGACGCCCGCCGCCGCCCCGATCCCGATTGCCCCGGATGGGACGTGTATGTGCGCGGTGGCCGGGAAAATACGGGCATCGACGCGATCGCCTGGGCTAAAGAAGTCGAGCAGCGGGGCGCAGGCGAGTTACTGGTCACCAGCATGGACGCCGACGGCACCCAGGCCGGATATGATTTGGAGCTGACCCGCACCATTGCCGAGCAGGTCAACATCCCGGTCATTGCCTCCGGCGGCGCGGGCAACTGTGACCACATCCGCGAAGCCCTCACCCAGGGTAAGGCGGAGGCGGCCCTGCTGGCCTCCCTGCTGCACTACGGCCAGCTCAGTATCGACGAAATTAAGTACCACCTGAACCAGTATCAGATTCCCGTGCGGCTGGCTTAGGTTTAAACGGGATGGCTAATGAGCGATCGCAAGTGCTCCCGAAATTCCCCAGTGAGATACTTCTGGCGCAGGGGAAGCCAGTCTCGCCACAGGTCGACCCGTTCCTGACGCAGCTCGGCGGCAAGGGTGGGCAGCTTGCGGAACCAGCGATCGCCCACCCCCTTGGTCAACGCCTGGTCGAGGATCCAGCAATCCTGCAACTGCCCCAGTAGCTCCTGAATTTGCTTAAACTCGGTGGCCTGCTGCTGATACTCGGAGCCGTAAAATTCGGCGAACTCTTCCGCCTGGTAGCGCATCTGCTTCATCTGCTTGCGCAGGCCATGCAGCACTTCCCCCTCGGTCTTCAGCCAGCGGTTTAAGGAATCCAACTCGATGGGAGAATTTAGGAAGCGATCGCCAGCCAGCCAGGCGGGATGCAGCAACACCTGACTCAGGGGCGGCAGCAGCACATCGGGCAGGGCTGCTTGAACGGAAAAACCCCCCATCCCTGAGCACTGAGGCTGCTCCAGCCACTGCTCAAAACCCTCCTTAAAGTCTTTATAGGAGCGGTGCTTCAGCAATTTTTTGACTTTTTTGAACTGCTGGTGGCGATCGCTTCGTAGGGTCTTCAGGAACCGATCCAGGCACTTGCGCTCGGATTTGGGCAGACGGGGACGGTAGCGATCGCTCAAAGTGTCGATCAGCACGTCCAGGTCCCGAACGGCCCCCAGCACACCGGCAATTTTCTTCACCACCGACTCCTGAATTGCTTTAGGCAGTTCCAGCAGATCGCTAAAGGTGCGCATCGTGGAGCGGAGCCGCCGCAGCCCCACCCGCATTTGGTGGATGGCTTCCGGGTCCACATCTTTGAGCACTCCAGACTCGTGCTTAATCGCTTTTTTAAAGTGGGCTTTCAAGGCATTACGGGCGCACTGGCCCAGAGAAATCGCCCCGTGATGAACAACCCGCACGTTAGCAGGGGTAGATAGGGGATGGGATTGGCTCGTCATGGAAACACCTCTTCAGCGCATCGTCCGACCGGGTCGTTCCTTACAACGTTGCTGAAACTGGCATGAATCCAACCCAGGCAAAGGAGCGTTTGCCCCTACTGGATTTGTTGAGGAATTGCCGCTCATGCCACCGTTCAGCAATGTCAGGACTGGGAACCGGGTCACATCCGTTAATCTTATCTTAACCTTAAGCGCCGGTTCCCTCTGCCGGGGGTACAAAATTCTCAAGGATTCTCCCTGCTGAGTCTTTCACGGTTACCATCGAGATTGAGGCAGCGATTTTGAGCTGTTTGTAGAGGCGATCGCCCCCTCCCCATGTCCATACCGCAAAAGTCTGCCCACCATGTCCAATATTTCGCGACCATTTTTCCCCGAAAAGCCCCCCGAAATTGAAATCCTGGAAGCTCACTGGGCCGCCCATGCGTTCCACCGCGAAGTGCGCCACCGGGAAGAATGGGAGGCCTACTGCCAGTGGTACTACCAGGTGGCAGCGGAGCATCGCCGCGATTATGCGGCCATGCAGCGGGAGTTAAACATTCTCGCCTGGTTTGGTCGGGGTCAATAGGGACTGCCGGACTGGATGATTTCGCAGGTCAGATGACCTCGACTTCGGCTTCCCGCAGATGGGCCTTAAACCGCTTCTCAAACTGAATTTGAATCGGAAAATTAGCGCTGATGGGTTTCCCGTGCCATTCATTGACAATGGCAACTACCTCACCTTCTTGCCCCTTCAGGTCGTAGGGCTGATTGCGGTTTTGAGGGTGGTGATACACAATAACTGACTCTTTGATGCGAACGCGATCGCCAACCTTCATAGCCTTCAACCTTCTCTCCCAGTTTTCTTCTGCGCTTTATCTATCTTTGCACAAGAGGGTAATCCCTGAACTAATTCGTCAGGCGCTCCCAGGTGCGGTTAAAGCTGTCGGGGCTGACCTGGCTCCACAGAGTGATGCTCACAGCTCCCAGACAGAACATCAGCACGATCACGGTAACGGCGATCATCCAGGTGCTCCAGAGGTTTTCAGGTTCTTCCTCGACGGCGGAGGTGAGCTGCGGATCGGCTCCATCGGCCAGAGCATCCCCATTTTCGCTCCAGGTTTCGGTGTCGTAGAGCAGGGAGCGGGAGGCTTCCGAGAGTTCGGTGGGCGATTCGGTAGCGAAGGGATCGACTGGGGTTTCGGTCGCCTCCGGGGTCGCTGGGTCAGTGGTGGGGCGATCGCCCTGCTCCGTCTCCAGGGTAGGCATCTCTCCATCCAATTCATCAGATGTCACCTCAGTCGCCTCGTCGGCCACCCGGCACCGCATCAGCACCACCGAAATGTCGTCATGCCCGTTCTGCTGACGGGCCAGCTCCACCCAAGCCTCCAGGGCCGATTCGAGCGACTGCTGACCGGCAAGCACTGGGCGGGTGAGGGATAACCAGTACTGCTCCACCAACTGGTGATCGCTCAGTCCGTCAGAGCACAGCAGCAGGATGCCGTCTTCCTCAATCACAAACCGACGTACGCGGGGCCGCAGGCGATCGCCCTCCCGTGCCCCAATGGCCTGGGTCAGCGCTGGGCTGTCGTCCCGCCGCAGGGCCTCCCGGTAGAGCGATCGCCCCAGCAGCACTTCACGGGTGGCCACATCGTCGTCCACCGTCAGCATGTGGCAGGCATCAGACGTTAGCCAGTAGGCGCGGCTATCCCCCACGCTGGCGATGTAGAGTTCGTGGCTGTTGGCCACTCCCGTCGCCGTGGCAATGGGCTGGGGAAAATGGAGGGCCATGGTTAGGGTGGAGGCCATGCGCTGGCGGGCGGTGCGGCCCTGGGCATCGTTCTGGGCGGCAACCAGGTTATTAACCACGCGAATGGCGGCCTCAATTTGCTGACAGATAATTTCCGGCGGCACCACCTCCGGTGGGGTTTGCTCCAGCAAATCGCTGAGCAGTGCCCGCATCTGGAGCTTGAGCGATCGCACCGCCAACTGGCTGGCCACCTCGCCACCTGCATGGCCACCGATGCCGTCACAGACCACTCCCAGATGGGGAAAGACCCCATCCTGCTCCAGTTCAGCCTCCACCAGAGACAGGGGCGCTCCCCCGAGAGTCTGTGGGTAGCAGGCGTCTTCGTTGTGGGACTGGGTCGGCCCAGTGAGCGTGGTACCCACCAGGCTGAGGTGTAGCGGCGGCTGGGCCGCCTGTGCCAGTAGAAGATGGTTGAGCCGGATAAGGGCATCTTCAGTGGGGGACTCTCCGGTTTGGAGGAGTTGACAGATTTCCTGGAGCGGCTTGGCGATGGAGGGTTTGGCCCGACTGATCCAGGGAAGCCACAGGTTGGCCAGGGCAGAAATGGAGGGGGATTGGGTTCCCTCGTCCGACGGCTCGGAGGCTGGATCAGGCAGCAACTCCCGCAGTCGCACACACCAGCCCTCCACCCGAATATTTTCTGGATGCAGCAGACTGGTGGCAACCCCTTCCTGCCGGAGCGGCTCCCAAAGCTGGGCCATCTGCCACAGCCAGTAGACCTGTCGCACCACCGGAGCACCCATCCAGGCAGAACTTAAGGAGGGCCGCAACTGGCCTGCCCTGTCTACCGGAATGTTGCTCAACAGCAAAATTGAGCGGCTGGGTGTGTCGCTATCCAGCCAGATATCGTGCAGTTCGGGCAGGTGGAGGCGATGGGCGTGGAGGCGCAGGTAGGCGATCGCCTGTGGCGGCACCTGGGCAGATGGGACGGCGGGTGGGTGGGATGGCTGGGTGTCTTGCCAAATCTGGGGGGCAATCACGGTGTAGCGGTGCTTGACTGTGCTGCCCACGGGCAGTCGCCGGGTATCCAGGCCGGTCACCCACAGGTAGGGAAGCTGCGTCGATTGGGGAGGGGCAATGAGCGAGGTCATGGAGCGGGCCGTCAGAAACAGGTCTTCGATAAGGCTATACCACAGTCAGCGCCTTGAGGAAAGGACAATCGTGTGAAGATAAGTTGACTCTGCCGCCCCCTACCCCCTGCCCTGAGATAGATTGGGTCTAGCGCTCCAGCCCTTTTTTTATGCCAATCAATCTGCCGGTTCTACTCTGGTTGCTTGCAGGGGTCGTACTCTGCATTATGGAATTTACGCTCCCTACGGCGTTTCTTGAGTTTACGATGGGGTTGAGTGCTATCCTGGTCGGGATCTTAGCGCTGGTCGTGCCTTCCTTCGGTGTTCAGGTGGCGGTGTGGCTGCTGCTGTCGGTGGTGTTTCTGGTGCTAGCCCGACGGCTGATGCCCAAAGCCGTTCCCGCGATGATCCGCGATTCACAGGAGGCTCGCACCCTAACTGCCATTCCCGCTGGCAAAACCGGACGTGTCATTTATGAAGGGGCCTCCTGGCAGGCCCGCTGCGATGATGATCAGGTGGCGATCGCCCCCGAAGAACTGGTGTACGTCGTCTCTCGCCGGGGGAACACGCTGGTAGTTGTGCCTGAACGACTCCTGCACTCCTAGGAAGGTTTGAGTTTTGAATGATTAGTTTAAGTGACCAGGCTTAAATTTGCAGGCAAACGGCCCATGCAAAACTCAAAACCCAAAACCCGTAACTCAACCCTCAACCCTCAAAACTCAAAACTCAAAACTCAACCCCTCATCCAAAATTCCATCCTCGCGAAAGTTCTCTGTCTCACCTCTTCCAATCACTCTTTTCTTCCAACCACAAGGAGGCCATTCTCACGATGGGAAATGCCATTGGCTTTTTAATCTTTCTGATGCTTGGTGGATCCGTGCTGTTTGGCTCGGTGCGCATTGTCCGTGAAGGAGATCAGGCCCTCGTCGAGCGATTGGGCCGCTATTCCGGGCGCAAGCTCGATCCGGGGCTGAGCTTCACCATGCCCTTCCTCGACCGGGTCGTCCATCAGCAAACCATTCGCGAACGGGTGCTCGACATTCCGCCCCAGAAGTGCATCACCCGCGACAACGTCGCCATCTCCGTAGACGCGGTGGTCTACTGGCGGGTGATGGATCTGGAAAAGGCTAGCTACAAGGTAGAAAGCCTGCGGGATGCGGTGGTCAACCTGGTCCTCACCCAGATTCGGGCGGAAATTGGCAAGCTGGAGCTGGATGAAACCTTTACCGCCCGGTCGGAAATTAACGAAATTCTGCTGCGGGAGCTGGACATCGCCACCGACCCCTGGGGGGTGAAGATTACCCGCGTGGAGATGCGGGACATCGTGCCCTCCAAAGAAGTCCAGGATTCAATGGAACTCCAGATGTCCGCCGAACGCCGCCGCCGTGCCGCCATCCTCACCTCCGAAGGGGAGCGGGAGGCCGCCATCAATTCGGCAAAGGGGAAGGCCGAGTCCCAGGTGCTGGAAGCCCAGGCCCACCAGAAGGCCGCCATCCTCAGGGCGGAAGCCGAGCAGCAGGCGGTGGTGCTCCGCGCCCAGGCCGAGCGTCAGGAGCGGGTGCTGAAGGCCCAGGCCACGTCGGAATCCCTCAAAATTATTGCCAACACCCTGAAGGCCGATCCCTATGCCCGCGAGGCCCTGCAATTCCTGGTGGCCCAGCAGTACATCGAAATGGGCACGGAAATCGGCGCAAGCGACAGCAGCAAGGTGATGTTTATGGACCCCCGCAGCATTCCCGCCACAGTTGAAGGCATCCGGTCGATCATCGACGACAACACCAAGTAGGGTGGGCAATGCCCACCCCATGGGTTAGTTGGGGCAATCTACCGGCTTGGCCACGTCTCCAACGGTCAGGGCACCACTTGATCCGCTGATCACCTGGCCCACGCTGGAGCGATCGCTCACATTCGTCAACTGAATCTGTCCCGCCGTTTCCGTCACCTGGTGAATCACCTCCTGGGTTTCGGGGTCAAGCACTTCCCGCACTACCCGCTCCACCGACAGGCACATGCCCGATCGATAGCCGTTGGAGGTGCCCCGATTGAGGACGAGGGTAGGCCCGCTGACATCGGCAATCACGGCGGTTTCAACGGGCAGGGTGGGCGGCAAACCAGCTACGTCCGCAGCCACGTCGTTCAGGCTGTCCACCACTTCGGCGATCGCCAGATCCGTTGCCTGGGAGAGCACCTGCTGCACGTTTTCCGGGGCGGAATCCTGGCCAAACACACCCGTCACCCGCACCGAGCTGGCACTATCCTCCGCCGTACCGACGCCCTCGGCGGTGCGCAAAATCTCGGCGGTGCTGGTGCTCACCATGCGCACATTGAGCTGCACTTCCGCCTCAACCACTTCCCGGCGGGTGCCCACCCCCATAATGCTGACGCCGCGATCGCGCACATCATAGTTAAACTTGGTAATCGACTGATCACCGCATCCACCCCCAGAATGCGACCGATTTGGGCGGCGGTGCTGGCGTCTACCCGGCCTGACTGCCCCAGGTTTTGCTCTGCTAGCACGGCTTCGATCTGGCTCCGCTCAATGACGGTGTAGTTGCCGCTATTCACCAGGCGATCCACCAGCACCACGCTCACTCCTTCAGCAAAGCCAGGAAAGGCGCTGAGGTAGCTGCCGATGGTGGGGGTGTAGTCAAAGTCGAGGATGGCAATGCGGGGGCGGGTGGCCTGGGCCATCAGCAGGTCAGACGCCATCGTCTGAGTGGAGGTTGGGGTGATGGCATCCAGGGACAGGATGGCAGCTTCATCCCCAAGCATTGGTTGCGTGGGTACGGAGGCGATCGCTCCCCCTAAAGCGGTGGCGAAGAAAACGCTGGAGAAGGCAGTTAAGCGAACAAGATGCTGGTTTAGAGGCATGGTTTAAGAGTCTCCCTATACACCGTGGCGTGGCACTGATTATTGATTCAGAATATTCATCAGTCTGATGCCGAGCGCTTCCGGAGAATCGCTGGATTTTCCTCTCAGACTGTAAATCCATCGTTAGCTTAACCTTTGGGGAGCGATCGCCCTAAAAATTTCCTTGACTTCCAGGCCAGAACTTAACAATCGGTACGGGAATTTTGCGCAGAAACGCGGCTCTGGCTTGCCCTCTACAATGAAAATTGGTGATCTCCCAGACTATATTTTTTTGTCCATGCCTACCGCACTGCCCGCTCAGGATTTCCTTACCGCGTCCGGCATTATTCTGGATGTGCGGAGTCCGGCTGAGTATGCCCAGGGCCACATCCCCGGTGCCTACAGCTTTCCCCTGTTCAACAACGACGAACGTGCCCAGGTGGGTACCTGCTACAAACAGGTGGGGCGGGAGGAGGCTATTGAGCTGGGTCTGGAGTTGGTGGGGCCGAAGCTGGCATATTTCGTGAGAACGGCCAAAAGTTTGACCAGCGATCGCCACCTGCGCGTCCACTGCTGGCGGGGCGGAATGCGTAGCGGCAGCCTGGCCTGGTTACTGGAAACGGCAGGTTTTTCCGTCACCACCCTGGGGGGCGGCTACAAAGCTTTTCGGCGGCACGTCCGCGAGCTGCTGGCGGTGCCCAAACCCATCCTCAGCCTGGGGGGCATGACGGGCACGGGAAAAACCGCCATCCTCACCGCCCTGGCGGAATTGGGGGAACAGGTGCTGGATCTGGAGGCGATCGCCCACCACCGGGGCAGCAGCTACGGCAACCTGGGTCTGCCGCCCCAGCCCAGTACTGAGCATTTCGAGAACCGGGTGGCCCTGGCATGGGCAGCGCTCGATCCCAGCCGCCCCATCTGGGTAGAAGCAGAGAGCAAGCGCATCGGCACCTGCCGCATTCCCGACGAGCTGTTTCAGCCGATGATGCGGGCTACGGTACTTCAGGTGGAGCGATCGCGCACCGAGCGCATCCGCAATTTGCTGGAAGACTACGGGGACGCCAATCGGGAAGAGCTGATTGTGGCCACCGAGCGCCTCCGCAAACGGTTGGGGGGGCTGCGCGTCCAGCAGGCGATCGCCGCCATCCGCCGGGGCGATCTGGCCATGGCCATTGACATCGTGCTGGACTACTACGACCAGACTTACACCTACGACCTGCAAAAAAATCGCACCGTGCCCATCCACACCGTTAACATTAACGGGCTATCCCCCCACCAGAGTGCTAAGCTCCTCATGGAAAAAGCGTCTATTCTGCACCGTGTCATCCCCTTCCCGGCTATTACTCAAGCTGGCCCGTCGGCTGTTCGCTGACCCTGAAGCGCAGCAGGCGTTCGTTACGGCCATTGTTCAGCCGTCCCCCCTGGATGCCTGTATTCTCTGGTGTCGCGATCGCCCCCCCGACCCGCCCTTCCCCGTCCTGCCGCCAGAACCCTGGCAGCCCCGTTTTGTGGATCGGTTAGCGGGAACGGACCGCCCCGGCCAGCACCCCCTCCACGATGCAGGCTATTACTACTGCCTGGATTTCTCCTCCGTGTTTGCCGCCTCGGTGCTCCAGGCCATCCCCAGTCCGGTGGAGCGGGTGTTTGACCTGTGTGCCTCACCGGGAGGGAAAAGCCTGTTTGCCTGGCGATCGCTCCACCCCTCCCTGCTGTTGAGCAACGAGGTAATTGGCAAACGGCTGGGGGCGCTGCTGTCTAATCTGAAGCGGTGTGGGGTTGAGGGGGCGATCGCCGCTAGTCTGGATACCCAAACCCTGGCGGCAGCCATTCCCCAGACCGCTGACGTGGTGATCGTAGACGCCCCCTGCACAGGCCAATCCCTGCTGGTGAAGGGCATTGACGCACCAGGCTGCTTCCACCCCGTGAATATCAACAAAAACGCCAACCGGCAGAAGCGCATCATCGCCAACGCCGCCCAACTGGTCGCTCCCCAGGGCTACCTGGCCTACATGACCTGCGCCTACTCCCCTGAAGAAAACGAGCAGGTGATGGACTGGTTGCTGTCGCGCTTTCCCCAGTTCTCCCCGGTGGCGGTGCCCGCCCTGGCTGCCTTCCAATCTCACCTAACAGAACAGCCCTGCTACCGCATGTTTCCCCAGTCGGGTCTGGGGGCAGGCGCATTCACGGTACTGCTCCAGAACACGGAGGAGATCCGGGCAGGGGACAGTGCCGCCCTGGAGGCGTTTCTTCAACAGCCTTTCCTCAAATTTGTGAATTGAGATAGGGGCACGGATCTAGAGGACTGGATAGGCTAGATCGTCCCAATTTCTGATAGGGTACATAACAGGGATATATCTATTGATACAGGGCACATTGGCGACCCGAGGCTTCTTAATTCGCATTACTGGGAGGAAAGGTTCAAATGTTAACAATCTTGTTTCAAATCGCGCTCACCGCTCTCGTGATCATGTCCTTCGTCATGGTGATTGGGGTTCCCGTAGGCTATGCGGTTCCTCAAAATTGGGAGCAGTCCAAGCGGCTCATTCTGCTCGGTTCGGTGGTTTGGGTGGTGCTGGTGCTGGTAGTCGGTGGGCTGAACTATCTGGTGGCCTAATGTCCAGGATGGTTTACGCCGCCTAGCCTGGTGTCGAGGGGTAGGGATACAGCAGTGCTGTGTCCCTACCCATGTTGGAATGAATTAGATTAGCATGGCAATTTTTGAAGGTAATTTTACCCAGACCAGTTCGCTACGCTTTGCCATCGTCATTGGTCGCTTCAACGACCTGGTGACGGGCAAGCTCCTGGAAGGTTGTCAAGACGGCCTGCGGCGACACGGCATCGACCCCGATCCCCAAGGCTCTCAGGTAGATTATGCCTGGGTACCCGGTAGCTTCGAGGTGCCCTTGTTAGCCCGCCAGTTGGCCCTCACCTACCGCTACGACGCCATTATCTGCCTGGGGGCGGTCATCCGGGGGCAAACTCCCCATTTCGACTACGTGGCAGCGGAGGTTTCTAAGGGGGTCGCCGCCGCTAGCTTCCAGACGGGGGTGCCCATCGTTTTTGGTGTCCTGACCACCGATACAATGCAGCAGGCCCTGGAGCGGGCGGGCATCAAGAGCAATAAGGGCTGGGAATACGCCATGTCGGCCATCGAAATGGCCAGCCTGATGCAGCAGGTGCGGGCCGCCCACCCCAACCTGGTGCCCAACAGCCTGATGGGGACAAATAACCCCCAGTCGCTGCCGTCTTCGTTTAAGAGCGCGATCGCCCCTGATCTGTCAGAGAGCTAGGGAGCCAGAAACCGTCTAGAATAGGTGGGGATGAAAAGTTTCAGAACTCTCTGTCCCAAACGATTGACATCGTCTGCAATCTCTGACACAATAATAGACAGTCGAATTTTGCGGGTATAGCTCAGTGGTAGAGCGTCACCTTGCCAAGGTGAATGTCGCGCGTTCGAATCGCGTTACCCGCTTTCTATCTGGTACTCCATGCACAGCCTGCTTTCTAAAGAAAGTTTTGAGGCTTTCTTCAGCCCTGCGCTCCAAACTCTGAGGAGATCTCCAGGAAAAAATTTACCTTCGGTTAAGCGGTTGATAGGGGTAAATAGCCATTGCCCCTACGTCGTCTGATAGGATCATTAGATAGCTGACCAAAAATAATGGGATACAAGCCTCGCCCTTTTAGGGGGACTTTTGGTACACTGGTATTGGTTGAAACCCCCACCTCAGCTTGCAGCGATATACATACCCTAAGAGGTGTTGAAACCGGGCCTGGGCCAGCGAGAGGGAAAGATCGAAGGGCAATGCTTTAGGCAACCTGGAGACAAACAAAATCTCATATTTGGATTGTTCGTCGCCGGGGGACACTCGGAG
>JAYKGU010000275.1:0-18001 GCA_035285585.1 Synechococcales cyanobacterium | reverse complement strand
GGGTGTGGGGGGGGGGGGGGGTGGGGGGGGGGGGGGGGGGGGGGGGGGGGGGGGGGCCAGGTGAGCAGGGGGGTAGCGGGGTTCTGGCAGATGACGGGTAGCCAGGAGGCGCAGGGAAATTGGTCTTCCAGGCCCTGAAGTTTTTCCCGTGCCTCCCGGACGGCTTGATAGAGGGATTGGCCCCCAGAAAAGGCCGTCAGCAGGTGTTTGAGGAATGCCTGGGCCACCGGGTCGGGGACGGGTTCCCGCATCACGATCACCTGGGGAATGTTGAGTTCGGCGATCGCCCAGGCCAGCCCCAAACCGTCGCAGGAGTTGAAGATTGCCAACTGTAACCCACGGGCAATGGCGGCCCGCAGGGCGTTTTTCAACTGGTCAATGGTGAGGGCATCGGTGGGATTGATGGCGATCGCCCCCCCGGTGCGGTCAGCCTGACTGAGGCTGTGTCCGGCAAAGCAGAGAATATCCCAGCCCCGCCCATCCCAGAGCCACCGATCCAGCTCGTCTCGCTGCGGCTCCACCAGCAACACCGTCTCCGCCCCCGGCAGGTGCTCCAGCAGCGCCCGATCCTGCTGCAGGTCGATGCCCTCGCCATTGCCCAGCACGGCCAGAATTCGCAGGGGGTGCGATCGCCCCTGAACTGGCCCCAACGCCTGATAATCGGGCGTACTCAGGGCCACTTCCGCCTGGGGATAGTCGTCAAAGAAGCCCCAGAGGTGCCAGGGAAACTGCCGCAGCGGCGGCTGATCGGTCTCGATAATCAGGCGAATGGGCTGGGTGGGCAGCAGGTGGGTGCGTAAGCGCCGCTCGACCCTGGCAAAGGAACCGGACTCTAGCCAGCGATTCAGCTCCTGGCGGAGCTGGCGACACAGGTCATGGAAGGCGGCTCTGGAGACATTGGTCACCCCCGCCGCTTCAATCTCAATGCCGCTGGCCGTGGCGCTGGAATGATCATCACCGCTGCCTCGGTACTGCCGGATTTGTAGCCGCTGGGCCAGGGCGGTGTAGAGCGATCGCCAGTGCTCGTGTAACGTTTCCAGCCTGGGGTTGGGGGGCAACTGGCCGGTCAACTGCATGGGCACCCTGCCATTCGGCTCCCACAGCTGCACCGTGACGGTGGGGAAGCCCTGCTGCCAACTGCCGCCCCCCAACTTCAGGACAACCAACTGATCCATCCTGCCTCCGGGGGTTCAGACGATAAAGGTTTCGACACAGCAGTGAGCCTGAAACGCCAGGTGCAGACTGAACTGGGTACCCAGCGGACAGCGGAACCGCCGCAGTTGAATGTAGTCGTCTTCGGTCTGGGACGTGGCGGTTTGCAGGGTTTCGCCCGTGGGGGCCACCAGGGACAGGGTGATCGCTGCGGGCAGCAGGGCATCGCCAGCGGTGGGATAAAGCTGCACCAGAATGCCCATGCGCCCGTCGGCTTCTGGGGTGAGGTGGAGCACCAGGGCCACCGGCGGCACATCGGCGGCATTGCCCAGAACCAGGGTTTTCGCCCGGATGGTGTCCGTCGGCGTGAGCTGGGTCGCCGCTCGCAGACTGGGAATCAACGCCGCCTGGGGCGCGCCGAACAGGTCTTCCAGCGATCGCCACCCCGAGGTTACCTGGGCTTGCAGCCAGTCGCTCAACCGCACCACCTCCGGGCGATCGCCCACCCCGTCCGGTTGCGATCGCCGCTGATAGAGGGCCTGCCGCCACTCCTGCCGCTCCAGCAACGCCCCCCAGGTGGCAAACGGCACGGCCAGCCGGGGAAAGGGCAGGGCGGGGTTGCCCAGCCGCTCGATCAATTGGGTGGCCTGGGTCGGGGATAGCTCCGGCAAAGGGGCCAGGGGGGCGCGGGTCTGGCTGTCTGGGTAAAACTGGAGCGTTACCCAGAGGGTACTCAAATCGCGGCTCAACTCCTGGGCATCCAGACAGTAGGTGCGATCGCTGGCATCGTAGCCCCCTGCGGTTTTGAGCTGGTGATGGCTGGCATAGCCCCAAACCCTCACCCTGGGCCGGGGGGCTGGATCGTCCGCATCAGTCGCCTCGGTGGTGGAACCGTCCGCTGCCACCACCTGCACCGCCAGGTAGTAATCGGCGGCCCAACTGGGAATGTCCACCCATTCCTGGGGCACCTCCAGCTCGCTACAGTCAATGGCTTCGCTGGGAATGATGGCAATCTGGTTATCTCCCAGGGAAAGGCGCGATCCGTTCACGACTTCCCAGATGGCGGGTCGGGCGGCTGCCTCCCACCCAGCCGCAGCGGTGGGCGCATATTCAGATTGCAGCCACGCCAAAATAGTTTCAAGACAAAGGTGGTTCAGGTGTGCATTCCAGCGGCTACTGGGCGTTGAGTAGGGCTGGTCGGGCTGCCGAGATCGCCCGCGCCCGGCTGATTCCGGTTCTAACCACCATTCCGTCGGCTCTGCAAACGCAACTGTCATCGTCAATCTCCCTAATCCTAATCCTATGGTTCGAGTCGCATAGCAGATTTATCGTAATGACCCCTGAGCCATTCCTCTAAACCTGCCCCCATATCCTGTATTAGGGTTGGCGTGGCTGGATTATTCAGCTCCTTCTGGCTCCACTGCACCAGGGCTATGAGCAGGGCTTCCCTTGCTCTGGTCAATCGGCGGGAAACGGTGGCCTGACTCATGGCTAGCTGCTTCGCCAGTTGCTGCTGCGTCAGCCCGTCCTGATAGTGCAGCCGCAGGAGGGCCTGGGATGGGTCATCCAGTTGGGCGATCGCCCCCATCAACACCGCCCGCAGTTGGGAATGCTGCGCCTGTCGTTGGGCCACTTCCTCCTGCCGCATCAGGTCGTGCAGCAGAGACTCGGTGGCCTCATCGGGCAGGGCATCCTGGCGATCGCCCACCCCCTGCCCCGGTCTGGGCACATTCAGGGATTGAACCGGCGGATACAGGTAGGCCCGCACCCAGGCGGTGCATTGGGTGAGCCACTGCTCGATCTGGGCAGGGGTGCCGTCCGCCGTAGCTGTTGGGATCTGGGTGAGGCGCTCCCGGTTGTAGATCTGGGCGATCGCCTCCCATACCGCCCCGTCAGGTTTGGGCAAGCGCTGGGCGGCGTCGGGCACATACACCGCCTTAAAGCAGAACCAGGCCAGACGGTATTGGGCCACGGCAGCATCCGTCAGCCCCGCAGCGTGCAGCGATTCCAATAACCGCTTTTTGCTCACTTTCCGCAGCAGCGTCCAGGGCGTACAGAGATCAACCTCCTGGCGCTGGCGCAGCGTATCCCGCAGGCGGCTGGTAAAGGCGATCGCCGCGTAGGTTTTCAGGGTCGATCCCCGGTCGGGGTTAAAGCTCTCCAGGACGGGAGGCAGATCAGCGATCGCCATCTGAAAGTAATCCGGCAAGCTGTATTGGGAACTGGCAAACTTTCTCGAAATCTGCTGAGCCGCCCAGTAACAGGCTTCCTGGAGGTAGGCGGCCAGGTGCCCCTCCGCCGGAGCAACGGCCTGCATCTGCCAGCGGGTGTACCAGTAGGCGCACCAGACCAGTTCTGCATCAGCCCCCGGCTGGATCTGCGCCCATCCCTGAGCCATACAGCGCTCCATGCTCCGCCGCAGGTGCCCGTCCGCCGCCCAACCCTGAAACCTGTTCGCCTCAAACTGCACAAAGGTCGAAAACAGTTCAACAACATCTTGACGGGCTTGCATAGTGAGAACCGTGTAGGAACAGTTTCTCCATTAACTCAGATCTGATGCCCTCACGGTTGTTGAGTGGCGATGGATTCCGGATTTTTTGCTAAAACAATTTAAGAGTTTGAACGGCCTGGGTTAGCTCAGCGGCGGCCCGATCGCCCCAGCATCCCTCACCCCGCCTGCCCGTACGGAGGATGAAATGGAGCATATAGGCGTGGGCATGGCCCTCGGCTTCCAGCCAAAGGCGATCGCTCTCTAGCTCACAGCTAATTTTCTCTTCGGCCATTAGCTCTGGGGCCATGCGGGCCATGGTATGGGCTAGCTGAACAACAAAACGGCAAAAGTCATCCAGCTCTGACTCTGTTAATTCCAAGGCCCAGCCATCACCGCCGATCAGGCCCTTAAACTGATCAGCATCGGGGTTCCACCCCAGCCGCCAGCCGTCGCCCTGCTTCACCTGCCGTTTGCCGCTACCCATAGGGGTTGTCTGCCATCATTGCCCAGCTACCTGTCGTATGGAGAGGTTCCAGAGTTGCCGCCATGGAGATCGACCAGAATGCCCACTAGCTGATCTCGCTGCGCCCGATTCAGGTTACCAATGGCCGCCACATCACCAGCCTGGGGATTTTCCTCCAGATCGTCTGCCCCTGGATAGAGCGAGGCTTCAATCCATTCATTGGCACCCAGATAATCTGCCAGGGTGAGCTTCCAGTCAAAGCGGTACAGGGGCGATCGCCCTTTGACATAGAGGTGGTAGCGAATGAGGCGGCTGGCAAGGGTATTACTTACGGCCACATCTCCCGTAGCCCTGGATTCGTAATGGTTTTCCAGCGGCAGGTTGGGCATCAGACCATAGACCCGTTCGGCTATCTCGATGGTGTTGGTGCGCTGGGCGGAGGCGGGCTGGGTGCTCAATACCCTTGATAGCCAGCCAGAGTCTTCCAGCTTGAGCCAGAAGCCAGGGAAAGAAAGGGTCAGGATCAGGAGACTGGCAATGACGGCACTGCCCCGCAGGTATCGGCCTGGTCGGTTTGGTCGTCGCCGATACCGCAACCTTCTGAACCGGCTCATCCTACTCGCCAATAATTTCGGGCTGGGTGAGTTCGTCAGACATCTCAATGACGGCACGGATCACGGGCTTCATCTTGGGGTCGTCAACGCTATCGAACTCCTCATAGCGACGCCGCTGCGCCCGGTTGGCCACCTGAACGGTAATGCGGTAGCGGTTGGAGGCGGCATTGACCAGATCCTCAGCCCGCCGCATGAGTTGAGCACTGTCGATGTTGGAGCGCTTTACGTTAGCCAAGGTGAACCTCCTGTGAAAGTCTGTCTTCCCAGTTTACTCTAGTTGTTTGGGATTAGGAGTTCCCGCTTAAAGCGGTACTTAAGTCTGGGATTTTGCATTTAGGCGGCGGATAATCCAGTAGCTGATGGAGAGGGCAAAGATGGCGATCGCCAACCCAATCAGCTCGACGCCCCCCGCCTTGTTGAAGTCGAAGATGATAATCTTTCGGGCGATCGCCGTCAGCGAGGTGACGATGACCAGCTCCACTTGAACAACGTGCTTTTTCAGGTAGGCAGTCACGTTTTCCAGGATTTCCAGGGCAATCAGCACGTCTAGGAAGAGGCCAAAGATTTCAAATAGGGTGCCGGTGAAAAAGCCCAGAGGCTCTACCAGAACCCCCTCCCAGTTAAGGAAAAGCTCCTGAAAGAGAAACACAAACAGGTCGAGCACGGCCACCAGCAGCACCACCACCATGGCAATTGATAGCGCCTTGGAAACCAGAGTTTCGATGCTACCCAATCCTTTTAAGAAGTTGTCATCGCCAAATGCGGATGAAAGCCGCCTGGAGACTCGCCTGAGTGGGCTCATGATCGCCTCAATTTGCTACCACAGCAATGCATTCGATTTCGACCCGCACGTCCTTGGGTAAACGAGCTACCTCGACGCAGGCGCGGGCGGGGGCGGTGGCCTCTTCAAAGAAGGTGGCGTAGACTTCGTTCATGGCAGCGAAGTCGTTCAGGTCGGCCAGAAAAACCGTGGTTTTGACCACGTCCGCCAGCCGGGCGTTCGCTGCGGCAAGAATGGCAGACAGGTTGGCTAACGCCTGCCGGGTTTGCGCGGCAACATCGCCTTCGCCGACAATGGCCCCCGTTTGCGGGTCAAGGGGAATCTGCCCTGCCACAAAGATCAGTTGTCCTGATGCGGCGATCGCCTGATTATATGGCCCCACGGGTGCGGGAGCCTGCTGCGTTCGAATAACCGTCCGAGCCATGTTCCTACCTACCCCGCTTATACAATCATCCGAGAGGTAGATAATACCATCTAAGGTGGTTTCCGCAGAGCTTTGTACCCTATCCCGTCAACAAAGTTTGATGTATGGCCCTACGGGGCTAAGTTTTGAGTGTGGAACCCCTGCGGCGCGGGGGTTCCACACCTCTTGAATGTCCTAACGCGAAAGCGTAACGCCATATCCGCAGATGGCGCAGATGGACGCAGATAGAGGAGCGGCAGATACGTGATGGCTCTACGAAATCTGCGGACAACCATCGCTTTGATTATCAACAAAACCTTTTCCAGAAGGCATCTAAATCGGTTCTTGGAGCTGCTGCCGCTGCATGCCCTGGTGAATCTGGGCGTGCTTAGGGGAAATCTGGGCTAGCTGCTCTGACACCTGGGGGTCGTAGAGCCGCAGATAATTCCAGTAGTTCTCAAAAACGGCTTCCACGTAGCCCTTGGTTTCGGGGAAGGGGATTTGCTCTACGAACTCGTCGGGGTCGGCGGTGCTAAAGCGGCGAATCCAGTCGGCCACGTTGCCCGGCCCAGCGTTGTAGCTGGCCACGGCAAAGAGGGAATTATCACCATATTCCGAGTGGGTGTAGTCCAGGTACCAGGTGCCCATCTTGATGTTGTCGTCGGGGTCAGTCAGATCGTAGCCGGAGATGTCGGTCTGCTGGGCGATCCACTGGCCGGTGGCGGGCATGATCTGCATCAGCCCCGTGGCTCCGGCGACGGACTTGATTTTAGGTTCAAAGCGCGACTCCTGGCGCATCAGACCCATCACCATCATGGGGTTGAGCTGGCGCTGCTCGGCCCACTTTTGCACCGGGACGATGAAGGGGAAGGGATAGAGGGCTTCCCAGTAGGCAGGCAGTTCGGTGGCTACTTCAGCGCTTAGAGTGCCGTCTTCCTCCGGTCGCCACGACAGGTTATCTACCATAAAAATCCCCCTGAGATGATCGCCCACTCCTAGACGGAGAATGCCATCTGTGAGCTGTTGGGCCACGGTGGGGCGGGCCGGGTTTTGGAACTCCACCTGCCAGATGGCCCAGGCATCGGCGTTTTGCCCCAGACGGTGGAGCTCTTGCAGCAGCTCAGAGCCAATGGGGAGGGGCGATCGCTCCATAGGAATCATCACCGCCGGGAGCTTGCGGCGGGCCGTGGTAAACGTGCCCACATCCCATCCCAGCAAGCTGGCCGATCGCCACGCGTAGTAGGATTCCGGGTACTGCTTCAGGACATGCTCAAAGGCTTTGCGGGCGTCCGCCTCGCGCCCCAACTGGGCAGCCCATTTCCCCACCCAGAAGGCAGCCTCCGGGGCCAGCTCGTGGTCGGGGTTTTGGGTGACGACTTCCCCGGCCCATTCCCAGGCTTTCGCCAGATCTCCCGCCTCAGCCGCCGCCTCAGCCCGCTGCCACCGCAGTTCTGCCGCCGCCTCCGAGTCGCTGTACTGGCTAAGTACCGAGGTGCGGGCCTGCTCGGCGGAAGTACTGCTCTGCATAGCTTCTAGAACATCGGCGCGGGCCAGCAGGGCTTCCCCGGCTCGGTCAGGGAACCGTTCAATGACCTGATCCAGATAGGTCAGGGACGCCTCGCCGTCGTGCAGTCGCGCCAGGTGCAGCAGGGCCTGGGCTGTGTCCTCCGCATCGGGGAATTCGGCCACCGTCTGTTTATAGGCGGCGATCGCATCCAGCCGCCGTCCATCCAGATGGGCACCCCGTCCCGCCCGATAGCGATTTTGGGGAGTGGCCGAGGCCCGCTCGTAGGCCCGTGCCGCTGCGCCATAGAGCTGGTTCTCCCAGTAGCCAAAGCCGATGGCCTCCCAGTCTGCGGGGGTGAGCTGGCTGCCGTAGTCGGTGGCCAGCCGATTCAGGATGGGAACGATGTCGGAGACGTAGAGCGATCGCCGTGCCAGCAGCCGCATCAGGTCGGGCTGGGCGGGCGACTCATCTAAGCGGGTTTTGGCAATTAGTAGAGAGCGGGGATGGGTGGGAAAGCGGGCGATCGCCTCGTCCCAATACTGCTCGTTGGTCTGCCCCAGGACATAGAGCGCCTCAGCGGCCACCGGATGGTCGGGAAACTTTTCCAGGAGCAACTCCCAGCGCTCCTGGGCCATTTCGCCATTGCCGCTGGCGGTGTAGGCCCGTGCCTGTTGGTAGATGACCAGGGGGGTCATGACTTGGTAGTCTTTCTCCAGACCTTGCAGGAGGGGTAGGGCTGACCCGGCCTGTCCCTGGGCAATCAAATCGGTGGCCAGCAGGTAGCGGGCACGCTGCCGATCTAACTCACGAATGGAGGGATGGGCGGCGTCGAGCAGGTCTGAGTCACCAGCGGCGATCGCGGCGAGTTGGGGCGATCGCGCCTCCACGGGCAGGGCTACCAGCGGCAGCACCGCCGACGCCAAGCTGGGGTCTGGTATCAGTGTATCCGCATCAGCGGGAGCCGACATGCGGTTCAGGCTAAACCCGTCTGAGTAGTGATTGGCCAGCCGGGACAGGGCCACTGACGTTCCGAGAATCACAATGGTGACACCGACGCCCGCACCCATCACGACGGTCGGCTTGAGTCGCTTGAGGATTTGCATGGTGGTCTGGCGAGGAGGAACTGGGTTAGAAGTGCAGATCGCAGAGCTAGAAGCATCCTAACGCAAGGGAATCGCTTCGGGGCCAGAAATTTACCTGCTGGGTGGCGATCGCCCAATATCGCCAGTAGGGTGGGTACCGGACACCCTACTTGATGAATAATCCAGGCTAAGTTTGCCAGTGCCGACAGTCAGTTTTGCGAGCCACCTCTTCTGCATACTGGGCAATGCTGGGGTAGCGATCGCCGTTAAAGAACTGGGGCGCAGTGCTGTGGCGGTGCTGACCGTCGGAGCTGTACCAGGAGGCCGCCAGGAAGCGGGCCAGATCGCATCCTTTGAGACCCTGGGCGATCGCCTGGTCGTAAGCTCGGGACAAGTCACGATGCACCAGGGCGTACATCAGGGCTGGGTTAAGGAGAATTCCTTCTTTGTCAAAGCTCACCCAGCCCCGCCGCTGCCACTCCTCGACGCGAATGGTCGTAATCTGGTACGGCCCTACGGCTCCGCTACCCGAATGATTCGTTAAATGAACGCCACCGCTCGATTCCTGATGCTTGATAGCTTCCATAACATCAGTGACCCGATCTTGGGCGATCGCCGCTTTTGATGGGGCGGGCGACTTCGGCAGACGAAGGCTCAAAAACTTTTCGGAAACTGGGTTCCAGGTGGCTGATTGCACCTGTTGGGGAGGTTTGGGAACCGCCAGTAGGGTCAGCACAACCCCAACCATGGCCCCCAGTAAGCTCCAGTAAAATCGCGATCGTCTCTCTTTGGTTCGCGATCGTCTCTCTTTTGTTGGCATGAACGGACTATCCTATCCTTCCTCATCAGACCACACATTTGAGTTCCTGTCCGACACCCTTCTGGCAGAGCTTAGGTTAGCATACCCACTGCTCTTGGCCCAAAAATCGTCAGCCAAACCAAGAATCTGTCACAGGAGTCTCTACAAAATTCAGTATCTGTAGAGGGGAATGATGGGATAGGCTTAACGCGCCGTCTGGCAAGGCGTTAGGCTCCTTTGGGGATAAGTCTTGCTGTTTGTTATGGCGATAGATTGATGATCCGCAGATGACGCAGATGACGCAGATGACGCAGATGACGCAGATGCATGACATTTTTGCATAGAGGCGACAGGGACGAAGGAACGAGAAATCCAGGGGCAAGATCGGCCCACTCTAAACAAAACTTGCCTCCATCCCTACCGATTCTCTAATCTGCGCCCATCTGCGCCATCTGCGGATGTGTTATGGCCCTACGGGCTAAGGTTTGAGGTGGAACCCCCACGTCGCGGGAGTTCCACACCTCTTGAACGTCCTAACGCGAAAGCGTAGCGCTATAAGCGTTTTCTGAAATTACCTCAAATCGCGTTACTAGGCCGCCAGCAGTTGCCGCAGCACGTAGTGAAGAATGCCGCCGTTGCGGTAATACTCCACCTCGTCCAGGGTATCGATGCGGCAGATGAGGGACACCTCCACAGTAGTGCCGTCAGCGCGATGCACCGTCATCGTCACCGTCATTCCTGGCTGAACGCCGCCACCCAGCCCCGTCAGGTCAAAGGTTTCTGTGCCGTCCAGTCCCAGAGTCTGGCGGTTCACGCCCGCCGGAAACTGGAGCGGCAGCACGCCCATGCCCACCAGGTTGGAGCGGTGGATGCGCTCATAGCTCTCGGCCACCACGGCCTTGACCCCCAGCAGGCGGGTGCCCTTCGCCGCCCAGTCGCGGGAAGACCCCGTGCCGTACTCTTTGCCCGCAATCACCACCAGGGGCGTGCCCTGGGCCACATACTTCATGGCCGCATCGTAGATGGACATTTCCTCACCAGAGGGCATGAACTTCGTGACGCCACCGGCAGAACCGGGCACCATTTCATTCTTCAGACGGATATTGGCGAAGGTGCCCCGCATCATCACCTCGTGGTTGCCGCGCCGCGAGCCGTAGGAGTTGAACTCCATCGGCACCACGTTGTTACCCGTCAGGTAGCTGCCAGCGGGGCTGTCGGACTTAATGGCTCCTGCAGGAGAAATATGGTCAGTGGTGATGCTGTCTCCCAGGACGGCCAGGGGGCGCGCCCCGACGACATCCGTCATGCCGCCGCCGTTGACGCTGGAGGCCATGTCGTCAAAAAAGGGCGGATTTTGCACATAGGTGCTCTCCGTCGTCCAGGCGTAGGTTTTGCTGTCCACCGTCTCAATTTGCTGCCAGGCTTCGGTGCCGGTGAACACATTGCTGTAGCGGCTGCGGAACATTTCTGGAGTGAGGGCGGCACTCATCACAGACCGGATTTCCTCAGTGCTGGGCCAGATGTCCTTGAGGTAAACGGGAGTGCCGTCCGGGTCGTGGCCAATCGGCTCGGTTTTGAGGTCGAGGGCCAGGGTACCGGCGATCGCATAGGCCACCACCAGGGGCGGCGAAGCCAGGTAGTTGCACTTGGTGTGAGGACTCACCCGGCCCTCAAAGTTGCGATTGCCTGACAGCACCGCACCGGTCACCAGATCCTGGGCGTCAATGGCCTCGACGATCGGCTCTGGCAGCGGCCCCGAGTTGCCGATGCAGGTGGTGCAGCCGTAGCCCACCAGGTTAAAGCCCAGCTGATCCAGGTCGGCCTGCAGTCCGGCTTTTTCCAGATAGTCAGACACCACCTGGCTGCCAGGGGCAAGGGAGGTTTTCACCCAGGGCTTCACCGTCAGCCCTTTGGCCAGGGCCTTGCGGGCCACCAGTCCGGCCCCAATCATCACCGAGGGGTTGGAGGTGTTGGTGCAGCTGGTGATGGCGGCGATGACGACGTCGCCATCGGAGAGCTGGTAGTCGGTGCCGGAGACGGGGTGCGATCGCCTCTGGTCAAACCCCAGGTTGCTAAAGCTAGGGAAGTCCTTCTCTTTAAATTGGGAAGCCGCCTGGGAGAGCAGCACCCGATCCTGGGGCCGTTTGGGGCCAGCCAGGGATGGCTCTACGCTGGCCAAATCCAGCTCCAGGGTGTCGGTAAATACCGGGTCGGGGGTGTCGGCATAGCGCCAGAGACCCTGGGCCTTGGCGTAGGCTTCCACCAGGGCGATGCGATCCGGTTCCCGTCCCGTGAACCGCAGGTACTCGATGGTCACCTCGTCAATGGGGAAGAAGCCGCAGGTCGCCCCATATTCGGGAGCCATGTTGCTGATGGTGGCGCGATCGGCCAGGGTGAGGTGGGCCAGCCCGTCGCCATAGAACTCGACAAATTTGCCCACGACACCTTTCTGGCGCAGCATTTGCGTAACCGTCAGCACCAGATCCGTCGCCGTCGCCCCTTCCGGGAGCTGGCCCACCAGCTTGAAGCCCACCACTTCGGGAATCACCATGGAGATCGGCTGGCCCAGCATGGCTGCCTCCGCCTCAATGCCGCCCACGCCCCAGCCCAGGACGGACAGGCCGTTGATCATGGTCGTGTGGCTGTCGGTGCCGACGAGCGTGTCGGGGTAGGCTAGCGTCTCACCGTCCACTTCCTTCGTCCAGACGGTTTGCGCCAGGTACTCCAGATTCACCTGGTGGCAGATCCCCGTACCGGGGGGAACCACCCGGAAATTGTCGAAAGCGCTCTGTCCCCAGCGCAGAAAGGCATAGCGCTCATGGTTGCGCTGAAACTCGCGCTGGACGTTCTCGTTGAAAGCAGAGGCGCTGCCGAAGGCGTCCACCATCACCGAGTGGTCAATCACCAGATCCACGGGGGAGAGGGGATTGATCCTATCCGGGTCGCCCCCCAGGGTCACCATGGCGTCTCGCATGGCGGCCAGATCCACCACGGCGGGTACCCCAGTGAAGTCCTGCATCAGCACCCGCGCCGGACGGTAGGCAATTTCACGGGTGGAGGAGCGCGTCTGGAGCCAGTCGGCCACGGCGGTGATGTCGTCCGCCGTCACGGTGCGTCCGTCTTCGTGGCGCAGCAGGTTTTCCAGCAACACCTTGAGGCTGTAGGGCAGGCGGCTGATATCACCGAGCTGCCTGGCCGCCTCCGGCAGATGGTAGATTTGATAAACCTTATCGTTAACGGTGAGGGTGCGTTTGGCGTTAAAACTATCCACGGTGGTTGTTCCTAAATGATTGCTAGCTAATCTCAAGCGACTTCGAGAATTTCGTTCATTATTGTTCATCTGCCCTGGGAGATTTGCAACCAATCTGGCGATCGCCCCCCATTCGTATCCGAAGGTAACGGCCCGGATGTTTCCCTGAAGGGAATGGGCATGTTAAATCAGAAACCTGCCCACCGGGTTTTTACCGGTCTAGGCATTTTGACTGTGAGTTTTGCGAGGATTGTAAGTATGAGCGATCGAAAAAAGGCGTTGATTACGGGGATTACAGGACAGGATGGCTCCTACCTGAGCGAGTTGTTGCTTGAGCAGGGCTATGAAGTGCATGGGGTGATCCGGCGGGCCTCCACCATCAACACCGATCGCATTGATCACCTCTATCAAGACCCCCACCAGGAGGATGTACGGCTGTTCCTCCACTACGGCGACCTCACGGACGGCACCACCCTGCGCCGCATTCTGGAAGAAATTCAGCCCATGGAGATCTATAACCTGGGTGCCCAGTCCCACGTACGGGTGAGCTTCGACTCCCCTGAATACACGGTGGATACAGTGGGCATGGGTACCCTGCGCCTGCTGGAGGCCATCCGCGACTACCAGCACCGCACGGGCATTCAGGTGCGCTATTACCAGGCGGGGTCGTCGGAAATGTACGGCAAGGTGCAGGCGGTGCCCCAGAGCGAAACCACTCCATTCTATCCCCGCAGCCCCTACGCCTGCGCCAAGGTCTACGCCCACTGGCAAACGGTGAACTACCGCGAGTCCTACGGTTTATTCGCCTGTAATGGCATTCTCTTTAACCACGAGTCGCCCCGCCGGGGAGAAACGTTTGTGACCCGGAAGATTACGCGGGCGATCGCCCGCATCGTCGCCGGACAGCAGAAAAAACTTTACCTGGGCAACCTGGATGCCAAACGCGACTGGGGCTATGCCAAAGACTATGTGCGGGCCATGTGGCTGATGCTCCAGCAGGAGGCCCCCGACGACTACGTGGTGGCTACCGGCGAAACCCACTCGGTGCGAGAATTCCTGGAAACCGCCTTTGGCCACGTCAACCTCAACTGGCAGGAATTCGTGGAGTTTGACGATCGCTACCTGCGTCCGGCGGAGGTGGATTTGCTCATCGGTGATCCCACCAAAGCCAGGGAGAAGCTGGGCTGGCAGCCTTCCGTTACCTTCGAGGGCCTGGTGGCGCTGATGGTGGAGGCCGATCTGAAGTCCCTGGGGCTGATTTCGGTGAACAGCCACGTACCCGAAACTAACCGGGAATATGCCACGGTGCGGGCTGGCGTTCAGAGCGTCTGTGCCTGATGCCGCTGCTAGTCTGACCAGGACTTTTTCAGGTAGGTTTTGTCGATGGCATTGAGCCGCTGGCGAATTTGCCGCTGCCAGGGCTTGAGGTTGAGCCGCCGCGTCACATATTCAGACAGGAACAGCGGCAGTCCATAGCGCTCAATGCGCACACTGACATGGGCCCACCAACTCTGGATCGTCAGCCAGAGGCGCAGGGGCGGGGGGCAGGCCAGCGGGGGCAGGCCGCTCAGCTCGTAACCCCGCTCCACCAGCATGGGGCCGATGCGTCCTTCCAAAAGCTGAATCTCGCGATCGCCCAACGTATCCCGCCACTGCTGAATCAGGTGAGGATTGGGCAAGTCATAGTCGGTGGAGTGCACATAGTCCAGCATGTGGGGGCTGTAGGCCACGCCGATGAAGTCGCAGACGCGGCTGAGGGTAGCTTCGTGGTCGGCCACCAGCTCCTGGTAGGTGATTTCGATCTGGCGATCGCCCGGAATTTGGGGCGCAAATCTGGCCCACTGCCGCTCATCGCGAATCCAGCGATCCGCCCCTTTCCACACGTTGCCCGCCCAGCCCATGCGGACGCAGGAGCGGGCCACATCTCGCCCATCCCGGTGGATGTGGATGAACCGGGCGTTTGGCCACAGGTAGGGCAGGCGATGGAAGTTGCGGTGCACCGTTGCGCCAATCAGGGGCTTACCAGGGCGATCGCGCCGCTGCTGTAAAAAACTATTTACCAGCTCAGGGTAAGACAGCGATCGGTCAATCTCAAAATTCGTCGCCTGAAAAATACGGTTTAGCGCCAACTGCTCATAGTAAAACCCCAGGTCGGGATAGCTGCCGTCGTCTCCCATCCAATCCACAGCATATTCAAACTCATTACACCAGGCGATCTGGGGATGATGGTCGAGCATCAGCCGCAGCATCGTCGTGCCTGAGCGCTCAGCCCCCGCAAGAAAGATGGGACGCTGAATGGGCTTGAACCTGGTGGATTCAACAGAAGATGCACGGGAAGAAGATGGCATTGGGCTTACGGTTCCTCCTGGGGAAGGGTGGACGGGTGGGGAGTGGATGGGTGGGGGGTGGCGGTGGTCCAGGTCATCGGAGCTTTCACCACTTCGGCTTTGAAGCGATCGCAGCTCAGAGGCACCCCCAGCCATTTCCCCAGCACTGCCAGGTCGGCATCAAAGATTTCCGTCAACTGCTGCTGGCACTGGGGATTGGGGACAGGCTTTTCCTGCATCGACAGTTGCCGCCGTACCCAGGAGCGCACCCCTTTGGGCACTAAGCGGCGGCGCAGGGCGGCCAGGATGGGTGGATCCACCAGGGCATCTACCAGGGCATTGCGGCGGATGCGATCGCTCGACCGATGGGTTTGCCCCGTCTGCTCTACCCAATGGGGGAATTGGGGGTAGCCGATGAACTTGCAGATTCGCGCCAGTTCTGCCTGAGGGTCATGAAACAGCCGCTCGGCAAACACCGGCAGAATGCGATCGGGGCCAAAGGTCTCCAGATAGGGGCGGAGCTGGCGGCTGTACTGGCTGTAGGCAATCAGTTCGGGGTGGGTGGCGATCGCCCGATGGATGTCTTTGGGAACGTTGTGGAGCGTCCACTCATGGATGAAGTGGGAGATCAGCCGCTCGACGGGGTGGCGCATTACGTAGATCAGCTTGGCCGTGGGTAGGGCCTGATGGAGGCGATCGCACGCCTGGGGATAGGTGGGCCGCTTGGTGTAGTGGGTGCTGGCCTCCCCGCACTGATCCTCCGGTTGGGCGGCGGCAAAAAGAGACCGATACCAGTCCATGCCTTTCGCGTACTGGTGATCGTCGCTAAAAAAGTTTGGCTCCTTCAAATCGGGCATGAACAGGCCCGGCTGCGCTGCAAGCTGCCGATGCAGGGTGGTGGTGGCACACTTCATCGCACCAATAATCAGGAAATCTGGCAAGCGGGGAGCGGTCATAGTAGGGTTCAAAGCAGCAGCAATTCGGAAATTCCAGCCGTCACGAGGGCGCTGACGGGCACGCCTCGCCCCAGCTTTGGTTAACCGCATTTTCTGTCCTGGGGCCGCAGCTCGTCTTCCTTCAAAGGGGGAAAGAACGACCCGGTTGGGGTGGCCTATCCTCTGACCGTGGGCAGAGCTGGGAACGGTGGGTGGCGCTAATTCGTATTGATTTTTATGACGCCCATCGATTTTTCGCACCCTGCTGGATATAACAATAGTCAGCGCGATCGCCCCTGCTCTATCAAAACCATCGAACTAACGCTTGCATCTTGGGAGACCCCTATCTGGTATGAATCTACCCCTGGTTTTAGACATTGCCCTCGGCCTGCTGTTTATCTTTTTGATTTTTAGTCTGCTGGCCTCCGAAGTTCAGGAACTGATTGCCACCCTGCTCCAGTGGCGAGCTGAACACCTCAAAAAATCCATCGAAATTCTGATCACCGGGGAGAATGTGGACGAAATCCCTGGCATCGCCTTTGCCGACCAGCTCTATCAGAACCCCCTGATTCGCTCCCTCAATCAGGAAGCCAAAGGGCCGATCGCCCGCCTGTTTCGCACCATTACCCAGCGCATTGGCGAGTCCTACCGCTTCATCACCCGCACCCGCAACGTGTTTGGCACCCTGCGCAGTGGCCCCTCCTATATTCCTTCAGCCAGCTTTGCGGCGGCGCTGCTGGAGAATTTGAATATTCAGGCGATCGCCTACCAGAAGAGCCGTGAAACCCTGGAGGGCTACATCACTGAAAAGCTGAATTTGGTTGGCAAACTGTCGGAATCCCTTAAACAGGATGCCCCTGAAACCTACTATTTGCTCAGGGAAGAATTTGGCTACCTGGAGCAGCGCCTCAAAGAGGTCTTAACCGACTTTGATGCCCGACGGGCAACCTTCACGGGGGCGATGGATCGGGCTATGCAGCAGTTCATGCAGTTTCTTGACAGCGCCGACGAAACCCTCGCAAATGATGCCGCCTGTAGCCGTGAAATCTGCTGTCGCCTGCCCTACCTCCGGCAATCGGTGGCCACCCGCAGACTAGAGCCAACCGTCGCGGAGGTGGTGGACGCCGTCCTCAAGCAGCAAGATCAGATTCCCGATCAGCTCAAGCGCAACCTTATTTCCCTGGCGGAAGAAGTGCAGATTAAATCCAACCTACTGTCTACCGGGGTGCGCGACCTGGAGAGCAAAATCGAAAGCTGGTTTGACCGTTCTATGGATCGGGCTTCCGGTGTCTACAAGCGCAACGCCCGGGGCATCGCCCTGATCATTGGCTTCATCATCGCCACCTCCACCAATACAGATACGATTTACATCGTCAGTCGGCTGTCGAAAGACTCGGTGCTGCGCACCACTATTGGGCAGGCAGCGGAACAGCTAACCCTCGCCAACCGCACCATCGTTCTGCAGGAAGCCACCGCCGCCGATGGCAGCGAAATGGACGAAGCCGCCCAGCTTCAGGTAATTCGGGATGCGGTTAACAGTGCCCTGGATGGCCTGCCCCTGCCCATCGGCTGGAGCGAAACCATTGTGGCCCAGCAGCAGCTCCAGGCTGAGGGGTGGCAGTTTCCCATACTGCGCCGTATCATCGGCTGGTTTATCACCGGCATTGCCCTCTCCATGGGAGCCTCATTCTGGTATAACCTGATCGGCAAAATCATCCGCGTGCGCAACACCGGCGGCACCACGGATTAGGCGTGACTGCGCCAGAGGGGCATCTGGTGCCCAGCGTCCCGCCAGGCCCGCCGTTGAAAAATCTGCCCGATGTCAGAGCAAATTCTCCCCAGTCCTTTCTAGGTTAGAGGGAGTGGGTCCGTAAAGGCGCTGCCTGGTGACAGGCTCAGAACTTTAGCGCAACCCCACTCCTGGAAGCTTTCTTCCTGGCAATTGCTGTTACCTGGATTTGTGATGAAAGGCTTTAAGCTTGGCTCGATATTCGGCTTTGAAATTCGGATTGATTTGTCGTGGCTCCTGATTTTCTTCCTCGTGCTGTGGACGCTAACGGCAAATCTCTTTCCCTTCAACTATCCTGGCCTATCCGGCGGCACCTACCTGCTGATGGGAGTGGTGGGTACCCTGCTGTTTTTCACTTCCATTCTGATTCACGAACTGTCTCACTCCTTTGTTGCCCGGACGAAGGGC
>JAYKGU010000274.1:0-11487 GCA_035285585.1 Synechococcales cyanobacterium | reverse complement strand
GGCCCCAGTTCATCAGTGAATAGCGCCAGCGAGAATCTTCAATATCACCCGAGGGGCGCTGGGCCAAGTGGCGATGGACATAGCTCACGACCCGCTGCATGTGGTCCAGATCGCCCCTGGTGTAGTTGGCCTTGTGTTTGTGGAGGATCTCAACAACGCGCCGACCCGACTGGTGTCCGATGGCTTCATCCTCACCTTCGCGTTGCTGGCCTACGGACTGGCTCTCCTCCGTTTTCAGCCAGTTTTCGAGCTGGTGGGGGGTCATATTGACGGCTTCTTCAAAGTCCTGAATTTGCCGTTGCCGGTCTTGGTCAGAAGTCATAGGCGTAGGGAAATGAACGTCGAGCGAATGCAAACCTTGCCTGCGTATCTCAGCCCTCTGTAAGCTCGGCCCGGAAAGTGGGATAGAGCGTCAGCCCACCGTCGATGAATAGGGTTTGTCCTGTGATGTAGGAGGCTTCGTCCGAAACCAGGAAAGCAGCGGCGGCGGCCATTTCCTCAGGTGTGCCAATGCGGCCCATGGGGATGTGCCCCTCAACATTCGATCGCTTTTGTGGATTTTCCGCCCAGGGATTGATGGGGGTGTCGGTGGCCCCAGGGGCGATCGCGTTGACCCGAATTCCCCGATCGGCATATTCCAGGGCCAGGGTTTGGGTGAGCGTCCGCATCCCTCCTTTGCTCACTGAATAGCCTACGTACCCCGGTCGGGGGATAATTTCGTGGACGCTGGAGGTATTGAGAATCGTCCCCTGGTAACCGCGACCAAGAAAGTGCTGGATGGCCGTCCGTGAACAGAGGAACGCCCCCCGGAGGTTGATGGCTACCATGCGGTCGAACTTATCCACCGAGAGCTGGTGCGACGGAGCCTGGGATTGGATGCCCGCATTGTTAACTAGAATGTCCACCGAACCCAGCTTATCGATGGTGGTGGAAAACAGCCGCAGGACATCTTCTTCCTGGGAGACATCCGCCTGCACAATGATAGCCTGTACGCCGCACTGCTGCACTTGCCCGCAGGCCTCTTCCATGAGCTGATCTTCGGTTTCCTGGGCTTCGTCCTCGCCTTTGTAATAGTTAATTGCAACATTTGCACCTTCCTGGGCAAAACGAATGGCGATCGCTCGCCCAATACCAGTCGATGCTCCAGTAACGAGAACGTTCTTACCTGCTAAACCTTTCATTCTCTTTTGATCCTGCTGTTCTGAAAGTCTCCAGCGTTATTAGGGAGGTGAGGCGAAATCAAAACCTGAGCTAACTTAGCGGCGCAAAATTACCCAGACAGCGTGAATAATACCGGGGATATATCCCAAAAGGGTCAGCAAAACATTGAGCCAAAACTGGGCACCCAGGCCAACCTGCAAAAATACGCCGAGGGGCGGCAGGAGAATAGCTATAATCAGTCGAACGATATCCATGGCGATTAATTTTCTATCAAAAGCTAACGACAAATTCGACATTCCCGACTGTCTCTATATCGACAGGAAGAACGTCACTGAAGCATCCAGCATTGTTTTGGATTTTAAGGAAAGTGACTGAAATGCTAGTAAGAAATCACCCTGTGGCGATTCTTTTTGGCTCTTGAATAGACAAGGGGCCTAAGCCTCTTGCTTCAAAGCAACTCACTTTTCATTACACATTTATCATCGCTATAGAAGCCTACAGAACGCTGCAATGCTCTACGGAATTCACCCTATTCAATTCCTTCAAATTCAGGATGCCTTCTCTCTATAATGTCTCAGAAAATCTGGTATTGCGGCATCTATCAGCGGATAGACCGTGGGATGGTTGAAGCACAAAAGTGTTGAGTGTCAATCCATCAAGTTTCTAATTTGAGGAATTTTAGTGGTAGTAGCTTCACCTTAAGATAGGTAGGTGGTCACAATTAAACGACGCTATGGTGGGGTGCGCACCCCACTATTCTCATCTATGGCCATGTACTTATTAGACAGACTATCCCGGTTCCCCATGAATAAATCTCCCCAAATCGACCGCCAGCGGGAGCATCAAGCTAACGAACGGACGTTCCTGGCATGGCTCCGCACATCCATTGCACTCATTGGCTTTGGTTTTGCCATTTCTCGCTTCGGAATTTTTTTACGCCAACTCAATATCGTCATCAATCCGGAAGAAGCCTCTCTGCATCCAATTTTCAACTCTCAATCTCTGGGACTGTGTTTAGTAATTGTGGGCATATTGGCGATCGCCCTGGCCGCACGGCGCTACAACCAGGTCTTTTGGCAGATTGAGCAGAGCAATTATCGACCGAACCGTCTAGCAGTGTGGATCATGACATCTGTGACTATCATTTTGGGATTACTGAGTATTCCGCTCTTGCTTCTTGGCCAGCGAGAAATACCTTCATCTCCCAAGTTTCCACAACAGTCACGCACCCAAGCCAGTATTTTTATTAACCGAAAGAGTAAAAAGCCTTGGCTGACCCGTCATGTGTTTCCTCGCACCTCAAGGGCAACTAGCAAACTACACTTTTAGTTACTTTCTTGGTAGTGCGCCCCCAAGAAAGTAATTTTGTTAGGTCTCTAGAGAAAACGGTAAGGCAAACGCGATCGCAACCATGCCAGTTCCACGATAAAAGCACAGTCCTCTCGCCAAAGCACCCCTGCGTGATGCCGCCATTGAATTTGGGGTGGGATTGATCCTGGGTTGACCGACGACTCAAGCCGTATATCTGGAGATGAAATTATGTCCGCGTTTACCGATTCTGCAAACGATGACAGCCGCCCTAAGCAAGGTTTCGTCTATGTCGCCACCGGGCAAAAGTATGTCGATGAAGCAGCTCTATCCGCCGCCTCGCTGAAACGCTTTCATCAAGAACCCGTCTGCCTGATTACGAATGCGCCGACTAACCACACCGTCTTTGATGAAGTCATCATCCAGGAAGCCTTGCCCAATAACGTCGGCTCCAAGCTCGCAATGGACGCCTGCCCGTACGATCGCTTCGTGTTTCTGGATAGTGATACGTACATCGTTGCGCCGCTGAACGAACTATTTGAACTCCTGGATGCCTTTGATATTGGCGTTCCAGCGGCCTTGGGTGGATTCCACTATCAGCTTCCCGGTGTTTCCCCCGCCTTTCGCGAGCCGATGACCAATGTCATTGCCATGCGCCGCAGTCTGGCCCTGACGGCTTTCTTTGAGAAATGGCGGCATTACTACGCGGAGTATGAAACCATCATGGGGCGCGAGTGGGATCAGCGCAGCTTTCGCCATGCGGCCTATGAAACAGAAGGTCTTAGGATTACTTTTCTTGGAGATGAGTGGAGCCTGTCTCCCTACCCCGGCGGCTTGCTGTGCCGCGACGTCAGAATCTTTCACGGCAGGCCACGGGAGTTGCTCTACGAGATGGAGAAAATCGCCAACAGGCGGCTGGGGTATCGCGTATTTTGGCGGGGGTTTGGATGTATTGGTGAGCCTTACACCATGCGCCCAGCCGAGCACTTGCGCGTGTTCCTGAGATCCGCCCTGCAAAGTACCAAAGCCCTGGTGCGGCCTTTTAAGCGGACCATTCTCAGCCGTTAAGATGCCCCTGATTTTTGATCGTTTTGGGGGCGATCGCCACGTTGGCGTGGCAATTGTAAAGTAAGCTATGAAGCGAGGTGTTAACAGAGGAGTTCAACCATGGCCAACGGCGACGATCCCGTCAAGGTAATGAAGCAAGAAGTGGGGCGGGCGGCGGCCCAGCGTGTCCAGTCCAATTCCATCGTGGGTCTGGGGACGGGTTCTACAACGGCCTATGCCATTCAGTTTTTGGGCGATCGCCTCAAGTCAGGAGAACTCACCAATATTAAGGGCGTTACCACGTCTTTCCAGGCCATTGTGCTGGCGCGGCAGTTCGGCATCCCCGTGGTTTCCCTGGATGAAGTCGATCACCTGGACATCGCCATCGACGGGGCCGATGAGGTCGATCCGCAGAAAAATTTGATTAAGGGGGGCGGGGCGGCCCATACCCAGGAGAAAATCGTCGATTCCCTGGCGGATCAGTTCATTGTGGTGGTCGATAGCTCCAAGCTGGTGGATGCTCTGGGTACGTCATTTTTGCTGCCGGTGGAGGTGGTGCCTATGGCCGTAAGTCCCGTGATGCGGGCCATCGAGAAACTGGGGGGCAAGCCAGAGCTGCGCATGGGGGTGAAGAAGGCGGGGCCAGTGGTCACCGATCAGGGCAACCTGGTAATTGACGTGAAGTTTGACCGCATCGACGACCCCGCCACCCTGGAGAAAACCCTGAACAACATTCCCGGCGTGCTGGAGAATGGCCTGTTTGTGGGCGTGGCCGACGTGGTGCTGGTAGGCGAGGTGAAGGATGGCCAGCCCTCGGTCCGCGAACTGTAGCATTGATATTGATATCGTGGCGTAAATGGGGCGATCGCCCCTAAAGCAGCCCCTCCAGCTTCTGGCGGATGCGATCCAGCTCGGCCTGGGAAAATTCTGCTGGTTCAGCCGGAGTCTGGGGGGCATCGGCAGGCGCGTCCGGATCCCAATCCTCTGACTGGATGGTGGCCTCTGGCGGAATTTCCAGCGTCCCCGAGGGCACGATGCGGCATTCGTAGTCCACTTCCTCGCAGAACTCCTCGATATCCTCTTCCTCGAACTCCTGCACGCTGGGGGCGGGCAGCTCCTGGGCTTCTAGCATCAAACCATAGCGGGTGGCGTCGTCTTCGTCTTCAAACATGAGCACCACATTGCGATCGCCCATTCGCAGGGTGTGAATCCCTTCGTTATCCGTTCCCGCATTAAACAGTAAGACAAATACACGCATGGTTGGCTCAAACCTTGAAACCGACTTGTTGTTTATCTTATGTCGGAGTTGCCCCTGATTAACCATTCCCCACGATTCCCCGCTTAATCCACCCACAGGTCAAAGGGCAGGCGGCTGTAGATGCCTCTGGGGTCGTTGAGCGATCGCAGCGTCTCCAGCTCCTGGCGCACCCGATGCAGTTCGGTGGATAGGGGGTCGAGGGGGGCGATGGTGCGCATGAGCTGCGTCCCAAACAAATCGCGCAGCAGCTCTTCGTCGAACCGGCGCGCCTGCGGATATTCCTGCAGGCTCCAGTTGTCCCCCAGTTCTGCCGCCGCTGCCGCCGCCTCAATGGCCACTTCCAGACCCCCGATCTCATCCACCAGGCCAATCTCCTGGGCGGTGCTGCCTGCCCAAACCCGACCCTCGGCAATTTCGGCCACCTGCTGCCGGGAGATCGACCGGGATTCGGCCACGCGGGTGAGGAAGTCATCGTAAATCTGGTCTACGAATCGCTGGGCGATCGCCGCTTCCTCGGGCGTGGGCGGACGGGATACGGTGCCCAGGTCAGCATACCGACCCGTTTTGACAATATCCCAGGTGACGCCGTTGCGGTTGGCCAGCTCCTGAAAGTTGGGAAACAGGCCAAAGACGCCGATGGAGCCGGTGATGGTGGTGGGCTGGGCGTAGATGCGATCGCTGTAGGTGGCAATCAAGTAGCCCCCGGACGCCGCCACGCTGCCCATGGAAACGATGACGGGCTTCTCGGCCTGGGTGAGCTTAATTTCGCGGGCCATGATCTTGGAGGCCGAATCGCTGCCGCCTGGGCTGTTGATCCGCAGCACCACCGCCTTGATGTCTTCGTCCAGCCGGATCTCCCGGAAAATTTCAGCGAAGCGATCGCCCCCAATTTGCCCCAGCCCTCCCATGCCGCTTACGATATTGCCTTCAGCATAGACCACCGCAATCTGGGGGGCGTCATCAAAGCCGCCAGGGTCATCTTCCAGCACCGTCTGGCCGTAGGAAGGCAGGTCAATCTGGCGAAACGACTCGCGATTCTCATCCGCCGCTTCCGTGGTCAAGGCTCGCAACTGGGGCAGGACCTCGTCAAAATAGCCCACCTGGTCAATCAGGCCACTGGTTAGCGCGGTTTCCGGCAAAATCAGGGCGGTGGTATCCGCGAGGGTCTGGAGTTGGCTGGGGGTGAGGTCGCGGGCAGTGGCGACGGTAGAGAGAAAGTCTTGCCAGAACACGTTGAGCAACTGCAGGGTTTGCTCCCGCTCTTCGGGGCTGCGATCGCTGCGGGTAAAAGGCTCCACCGCAGACTTGTAGGCCCCTGCCCGGATGGCGGAGACGCCGATGCCAAACTTGTCGAGGGCTTCCCCAAAGAAAAGGGACTCGGCACTGAAGCCATTCAGCTCTAGCAGCCCGGTGGGGTTGAGGATCACGGTATCCGCCGCCGAAATCAGGTAATAGTCCCGCTCATTAAATGCCAGGTCGTAGGCGATCACCGGCTTTCCCGATTCCTTAAAGTCTTCAATGGCCTGGCGCACTTCCCGCAGGGTGGCAAAGCCAGAGCCAAAGCCCGCCGCATTGATGTTGCCCGTCAGATACAGGCCCACGATGCGCTCATCTGTACGGGCAGCGTCGATCGCCTCCAGTACCGTCCGCAGGGCAATGGTGTCGGGGGAAGTGGCCCCCAGCAGTGCCTCGCCAATCACATCGCTGGCGGTGGCCGAGGGCTGGGAGTCGGTAATTTCGGTGCTCAGGTCAAACACCAGGATGGACTGGTCTGCCACCGCCGGGTCAGTATCACGGGAGGCGATCGCCACCGACAGCAGCAGCAGGGTGATGGCCCCAATGCCGAGGGTGGTGAACACAATCAGACCAACCACGCTAGCAAGAACGTATTTGAGGAAGTCGCGCATGGATCACCGGGAAACTCAGAAGCTAGTTCAGGATTCCCCCCTACAATAGCGAAATCTCACGGTTGATTATTGATCTCAGGTGTTTCCTATCGAACTCCGCTCCCCAAAATCAGCAGGCCCACCATGGTGGCGCTATTCCACAAGCTATGGAGCACCATGGACGACAGGAGGCTGCGCGATCGCGTGTAGACAAACCCCAGCACCATGCCCAACACCGTGAGGGGCAGCACCTCCGACAGGCTGAGGTGGGCCAGGGCAAAAATCAGACTGCTGAGCACAATGGCTCCCCACACGGGCAGGTAGCGCGTCAGCGAAGGCAGCAGGAAGCCGCGAAAGAGAAATTCTTCAAACACGGGGGCGGCGATCGCTGCGGTAAAGAAAAAGATCCCCAGGGCCAGAGGGTCGCCCTCCTCCAGCACAATCCGCAGCAGGGGATTGCTGCCCCCCTGCCCCTGCCAGATCTGCTGATTGAGAATGGAAACGCCAATCACCAACGGCACCGCCACCAGGTAGCCCCCCAGCCCCCAGAGCAGCCAGTTATTCCGCGTCGCCAGCCGAAACCAGCCCTCCGGCAGGGGACGGTAGGGACGAATTGAGACGAAGAGCACCGTGAGGGAGGCCGCCGCCATCAGCAGGTAGACCACCAGGGTGGTAATCGCCGTGGTGCGTCCGCTGGCGGCAGACTGGGCCAGCCCACCGAGGCCCGCCCCATTTGCCAGGAGGAGACGCACCACGCTAACAACAACGGGCAGCACCAGTTGACCCACGAAAAAGAACCCGACAATTAGCACCTGCCAGGTAATTTCCCAGGGCCAGGGCACCGTCCAGGCCAGGGAGCCATCGCCCGCCAGGAGGGCCTGCTTCCCCTGTAAGAGCCGCTGGGCCACCAGGAAAACGATTAGGCCAATGCCCAAAACGCTCCCCAGGGCTGGCCCCACCCCCAAAAGCGCCAGCTTCACCAAGGTTTGCTGGGCCAGCGCGGTTTCGGCTTCCTGGAGGGTGGCGATCGCCTCTGATCGCTGCTGGAGCTGGTAGAGCCGTTCCAGGGCACGGTTGCGGAACCAGCCCTGCAGTTGTCGCTGAATTTGCGGCTCGGCGTTGGGCAGAATGCGGGGCGGGTCGCTCCAGAGGCCGGTGAGGATCTGGGCTGTGGCGGCGGGGCGATCGCCCAGGGTTTCCCCATCTGTCTCCTCAATCGCTGCCAGATTGGAGGCGCTGGATTCGCTAGACGCTGAGGGCACCAGCTCTGCCCATTGGCCCTGGGCGGCGGCAATCTGATCCTGCCGGGCGTACAGAATCCCCAGCCGCAGGTGAACCTGGTTGAGAAAAGCCTGCTGGGAGACGATTTGGGCCTGTAAATCCGCACTATTTTCGGGATTAGGCGTCGCGGGTGAGCCAGCCGATCCGGTATCTGTCGTCACCGGCACGGGTTGATTGGCCAGGGCTTCCAGGCGGTTTTGTAGCTGGGCCAGGTTGTCCTGGGCATCGTCGCGCACGGCTTCGTATTGGGCGATCGCCGACTCCACCGGGGAATTTTCCAGCAGCGCCTTCCGCACCTGGGCGAGCTGATCGTCTCCATTGGGCTGAATCTGGCTGGCCCGCAGCAGCAAGTCGGCCTGGTACAGCTCCAGGCGGTTGGCGATCTGGGGTTCTCCCAGGCTGCCGAGCAGGGCAGGCCCGATTGATACCGCTACAACGATCAGGGTTAAGACTGCGAGAGTAAGTCGCCTCAATGCCATGCCGAATCTAATCCTGTTCCTGAAGTTGGACGCGCGAGGTGAAGGTGATGGGTTGCGAAAACTGCTCCCTCCAGCAGGGGGCACTTCTGACGGCATTATCGCACTGTTCCCCAGGGTAAACCTGTTTCAAAAGGGTTTGCTCCAGCCACAAAGCGCTAAAATTCTCCTGGGTACTGTGGCTCCATTGAGTCTAGCGTGTCCACCGCCGTACCAACTGGTCTGCCCAGTCCCAGGCATCGCTTCATCCTGGAGCGTCTGTTTCAACTTTTGCCAACTTCTGCCAACTCCTGGAGGATAAAGCCCTGAATACTCGCGTCATTCTCGTCCGTCACGGTGAAAGCACCTACAATGTGCAGCGTCGGGTTCAGGGGCACTGCGATGAGGCGAGCCTCACCGAAGCCGGACGCATCGGTGCCCGTCAGGTGGGGGCCGCCCTGCAAGGATTGAAGCTGGACGCGATCTACAGCAGCCCGCTGCGCCGTGCCAAGGCCACCGCCGACCTGATTGTGGAAACCCTGCCGCAATCGGCTGAACTGCCGCCAATTACGACCACCGAAGCCCTTTTAGAAGTAAACCTGGCCCTGTGGGAAGGTATGACGTTTCAGGCGGTCGAAGAAAAGTTTCCCGAAGCCTATCGACTCTGGCGCGATCGCCCCGAAGACCTGTGCATGGAGTTTCCCACCCCGGAAGGCCCGGTGGAGTTTTTCCCCATCCGCGCCCTCTACGACCAGGCCCGTCAATTCTGGCGGGAGGTACTGCCCCAGCATCGCGACCAGACCCTGCTGGTGGTGGCCCACAGCGGCATCAACCGGGCGCTCATCCAGACGGCAATGGGGTTGGAACCCAAAGATTTTTCTAAGTTTCTCATCTCCAACTGCGGCATCAGCGTGCTCAACCTGTCAGGCCTGTTGGGTGACCCGGTGCAGCTTGAGTCGCTGAACCTCACGGAACACCTGGGAGAACCCCTGCCCAAGCTGCGCCCCAAACATAAAGGGCCACGGATTCTACTGGTGCGCCACGGAGAAACCGACTGGAACCGGGACAAGCGCTTCCAGGGGCAAATTGACGTGCCCATGAACGACACCGGGCGACAGCAGGCGGCGGCCTGCGCCAATTTCCTCAAGGCCACCCCCATCGACTGGGCCGTGAGCAGCCCCATGCTGCGCCCTAAAGAAACCGCAGACATTATCCTCAAGCAGCACCTGGGGGTGGATCTGACCCTGGACGACAACCTGCGGGAAATCAGCCACGGCCTGTGGGAGGGCAAGCTGGAGGCCGAAATCGAGCAGTCCTACCCCGGTATGCTGCAGCAGTGGAAACAGGCCCCCGCCACGGTGCAAATGCCGGAGGGAGAAAATCTCCAGCAGGTGTGGGAGCGGGCGATCGCCGCCTGGACGGCCATTCTGGAGACGGCCCAGGAGCGCTCCCTGTCTTCGGAGCAACCCGAAACTATTTTGGTGGCCGCCCACGACGCCGTGAACAAGGCGCTGCTCTGCTATCTGGCTGGCCTGGGGCCGGAGGCGTTCTGGACGTTCAAACAGGGCAATGGGGCGGTGACCGTGATCGACTATCCCCAGGGGCCAGCGGCACGGCCCATTCTCCATGCTGTGAACATTACCTCCTTCTTTGGCACGGGGGTGCTTGACAAAACCGCAGCGGGGGCGCTGTAGGCCATTGGCTCTGAGTAATTGATGATTGGGGCAGAATGATTCGGTGAGTGCGGGGTTTGAAGGCTGAGCCATGTCAATCGATTTGCTGCGACACGTCCGGATGCTCGACCCCCTCACCGATACCGATCAGGTGGTAGATGTGCTGATTCGGGAGGGCCAGGTGGCGGCGATCCGTGCTCCCCACGGGCAAGGTAGCGCCTCATCCCTGGAAACCCTTCCCCCCGACCTTTCCCCAGATGCCGTACAGGTTTACGACTCGTTGGGCCTGGTGCTGCTGCCCGGTCTGGTCGATCTGTACAGCTATACTAGCGATCCGGGCTTTGAGGCGCGGGAACCTTTGCCGTCGCTGCTGCAGTCGGCGATCGCTGGCGGATTCACCCGCCTCACCCTGCTGCCCAACACGGCTCCGCCCCTGGATCACCCCGGCGGTATTGAACAACTGCGATCGCGCCTTCGCACCTTCCCCCAGGCTCCGCTGGTGAACTACTGGGGCGCTATCACCCAGGGGGCCGCAGGCGAAAATTTGACAGAACTGGCCGATCTGGTGGCAGCAGGGGTGGTGGGCTTCACCGATGGGCGGCCCCTGCAAAACTGGAACTTGGTGCGGCGACTGCTGGAATACGGACAGGGACTGGGCAAACCAATTGCGCTCCAGATGGGCGATCGCGCCCTCAGCGGTGGCGGGGTGGCACGGGACGGCATTTGGGCCATGCGGCTGGGCTTGCCCGGCAGCCCAGCCATGGCGGAAGCCGCTCCCCTGGCGGCCCTGCTGGAGTGCGTGGCGACTATTGGCACGCCGGTTCACCTCCTGCGGATTTCCACAGCCCGAAGCGTAGCGCTCATTCGGGAAGCCAGGGCACGGGGCCTCCCCATCACCGCCAGCGTCTCCTGGATGCACCTGCTGCTCAATACAACCCACCTCCAGTCCTACGACCCCAGCCTGCGCCTCGACCCGCCCCTGGGCAATCCTGCGGATCAAACCGCCCTGATTGAGGGGATTCAGACGGGGGTGATTGATGCGATCGCCATCGACCATCGCCCCTACACCTACGAAGAAAAAACCGTCCCCTTTGCGGAAGCTCCCCCCGGAGCCATCGGCCTGCAGCTCGCCCTACCCCTGCTCTGGGATGCCCTCGTCACCCCCGGCCATCTCTCTGCTCTGGATCTGTGCCGCTGCCTCAGCACCCGCCCCGCCCAAATTCTCGGCCAAACCCCCCCCGCCCCCCCCCCCCCCCCCCCCCCCCCCCGGCCCCCCCCCGCCCCCCCCCCCCCCCCCCCCCCCCCCCCCCCGCGCCCACGGCGAGGAGGGGCCGGCCGATCTGGATCGATGTCGATTCCGACAACCACCAACGACGTGCATTGCAATCATCATCCTAACCCCAACGCTCCCAACACAA
>JAYKGU010000273.1:0-5040 GCA_035285585.1 Synechococcales cyanobacterium | reverse complement strand
TGATTCACTCTTGATTCACTATCGAGGAGACCCAAACCCGTGAGTATTGCGATTCCGTACGAGATTGAACACAAACCGGCCTATGCTCTGCTCAAAATCACGATTGGAGCTGAACAGACGCTCCTGGTAGAGGCCGGGGCCATGGCCGCCATGGATCCCTGGATTCAGATGAAATCCAAAGTCAAGGGGGGCTTGATGGGGGGCATTGGCCGTATGTTGGGGGGAGAATCGCTATTTATCAGCGAATTCACCGCCAAAGGCAAACCGGGCACCATCTACGTAGCTCCGGGGGTGCCGGGAGATGTGCAGCACTACCAGCTAGAAGGACATCGAAGCCTCATGGTGCAGTCCTCTGGGTTTGTAGCGGCTAGCTCCACTGTGACCCTGGACACAAAGTTTCAGGGGTTTAAGGGCTTCTTTAGCGGCGAGTCCCTTTTCCTGCTCAAAGCATCGGGCACCGGGGATTTCTGGTTCAGCTCCTTTGGGGCGATTCTGGAAATTCCCGTTGAGGGCGACTACGTGGTAGATACGGGCTACATTGTCGCCTTTGAGGATTCGCTAGACTATAACGTGGAGATGATTGGTGGGCTGTCGTTCAAAAGCTTGAAGACAGGCATTTTGGGCGGTGAGGGGCTGGTGGCTCGCTTCAGCGGTACCGGCAAGCTCTGGGTGCAGTCCCGCAACCTCTACCCGTTTATCAACTTTCTCAATCCCTTCCGTCCGGTGAAGAACAATTAGACGCATATTGAAGCTGTCATCCAGAGCTTTTAACCCAGAGCTTTTAAAAAGGAGCCGTTTACCATGTCCATTGAGTTGCCCCCTGGAACTGCGGCCCCTCGGGACGATCGCAATCCCTCTGCAAATGGTCGGCAGCTACTCATCCTGCTGGGGCTGTTTGTCGGCACTATCATCTTTGTGGTGTGGCTGGCGGGGTTTTTAGTCAGCAGCTTGATTACTCTGATTCCGCCTGGAGTGGAGCAGCAGTTGGGAGCGGTGATTGTGCCGATCTACGAGCAACAGGCCCAGCCCTCAGACGTTCAAACCACCCTGAACGACATGCTCGATCGCCTGGAGGAACACCTGCCGGAGGATCACCAGGAGCGGGAGTATCAGGTGCTTTACATTCCTGACCCCACCGTAAACGCGATCGCCATTCCGGGCGATCGCGTCATTATCTACGAAGGGCTGCTAGCGGAAATGGAGTCCGAGAACGAACTGATGATGGTGCTAGGCCACGAGCTGGGCCACTTTCTCAACCGGGACCATCTCCGGGGGCTGGGGCGGCAGGTGGCGGTGCGGCTGGCCCTGGCCAGCATTTTTGGGGATGCGGGTTCCCTGGGGTCGCTGGCCTCTTCGGGCGTGATTGCCCTCACCAATTCTGAATTTTCCAAAGGTCAGGAGCGCCAGGCCGACGAGGTGGGGCTAACCCTGCTCAACCAGACCTATGGGCACGCTGCAGGGGCGACGGATTTCTTTGCCCGCATGAGTGAGCAGCGGGGCAGCGAGCTGGACTTTCTGGCTACCCATCCCACATCTAAATCGCGGGTAGAGCGGATTGAAAAACTGATCCGCCAGCGAGATTACACCGTGGGGGAGCGATCGCCCCTGCCGGATGCGCTCCGGGCGATCGCCCCCGCATCCCAGGAATCTTAAGCGTCTAAGCTGCCAGGGCTGAGGGGAACGACCTCGCCATCTACGGTAAACCCCAGCAGCATGGATTCCTGGGGGCGGATGACCCGGCCTGTGAGGGTGCAGCGCTCTTCCCGCTGGGCGATCGCCACGACACTGGCGCGAATGTCGTCCCGGCTGACCGAAGTGGGGGCGCGTCCTGATTTTTGCTGAACGTAGCGCCATAACACTTCTCGAATCAGCGCCTGATAGCCCTGATTCCCGGCGAGCTGCTTCAACTGCTCCTTCAACTCCCGCTCTAACCGAATGCTGGTGACCTCCATCTCGGTGGTAGGGGTGCGGTTATGGGCGGCCTGGTTCAAGGTTTGCATCAATGGTCTCCTATCTAATGGTTTAACGGGTGCCAACAGAGTTGGTGTCTATGGCTCCGGTGGTCGATGGGGTTGAAACTTTGGGCGATCGCCATCCGGAATGGAAATTTTGCGAATGTTTCCTTAAAAGGGGTAGACACCTCAGTATTACAAGTGTAGTATGTTGGATGTCAGAGTCAAATCATCCCTCTTTGCTGGAGGTGAAACCATGAAGTCTATGTCGACTCGAACCAATCTGTTGCCAGCGATCGCTTCTGCGCTCCATCTGAGGGGCGTGTGGCTGGGCAGCATTGGTCTGGGCGCACTCATGGGTTCGCCTCGTCGCCGTGCAATATCTCCGTCGCTGGATTGGCTGTCACTGGCTTTGGGTCAGGGCGAGCTGCCTATCTATGGCAACAACGGGGTTGGTGTGCTTGCGCTCCGCCGCTTCCAGGCAGCGCAGTCCACCCTTGGCGATCGCGGAATTCGTGTAGCTGCAAAAGCAGTCGATTTTCGCAGGCAGAGCGGGCGGTACAGAGATATCAAAGCTGTACCGAATACAAACTAGAAAATTCTGACCCATTTTCTAGCCCCCGCTTCTAGCCATTAGGAGCGGGGGTTTTGCGTTGGTTAATGCGCGCTGACGGATGAATCTTCGGTCACCTCTCCTCACTGCGATGTCAGACGTATTGCCAACCGTAAGACCCAAAGCTTTGCCAGCCAAATGACGGCGCATTGTCTGTGCAGTCACCCCGCGCAATCAACTAGAGCTTAACCCCAATTGAGTTTGACCCCATCAAACTTGACGGCAAACCTAAACACAACGGGAGTTTGACCCCATGTTGAGGCTGATTTATACCGAAACGGGTTTGGATTTGAAGGTCATTGACCAGCCGATGAAGGATTGGATTGCCTTACGGCGCACCCTCGCCCATCGGACTGGTCATGTTTTCCGCGATGAAACCTGCACGGCCTCATTTTTGCTGCCCAGGGACTTGCGGCAGATGGGCCTGCTAAAACGGCTCGTGACTGATGGCAATGCCACGGGGGTCGATCTGACCCTGGCCGATGCCGAGTTTATGGAAGTGAGCCTGAGGGGCCACTGGGTTTCTTCCTGCCCCGCCGATGCCGAGGGCGTCTTTATTGCGGCCTTTCCGGTCTGTCTAGAAAAGATGATTGCTGAAATGTGGGCAGAAGCGTGCGATCGCGTGACGATGCCCCAGCGCTAGCAGGTATAGCGTTACGCGATCGCGTCAGGACACTCAAGAGGTGTGAAAGCCGTCGTGGGGCTTTCACACTCAAACCTTAGCCCATCGGGCTATATAGCCAGCTACTTTCAGATGTTTCAGCAAATCTTTCCACAACTTCTTTCAGCAATTTCTGGAATCAGGTTGTAGCACTTGTAGGATAATGTAGTATGACAATCGCCGCTGCCGACCTCCGGAGCCGGTGATTCATTCAGAGCCTGTCTTACCCGAATTGGTCTCACCCGAATTGGTCTCACCCGAATTGCTCTCAGAGGTGCCCTATGTTGTTCTTCCTCGGTCGATTACATCCCCGCTCTAATCAGCCTTCAGTGCCTGCCGCACAGCTCAAGCCCAGGGGGATGGGGCGCTACTTTTCCAACCAGCCTCCAGGAAATGCTGACCCTTCGGTCTGCTGCGGTGAGCCGTTCCCCGATGGTCGGTTAGCCCATGAAGCGCTGCAGCAACGCCATCGCCAGTTGGAGGCGACCTATTTTCTGGAGCGATCGCCCCTGCGCTAACTTGACAGCCCCTGGCCTGCGACGTTTCCCCAACGAATCTCACCCGTCAAACAATGCCTGGAGGTTTCCATGCTGATGCTTACCACCCGCGCCTATCAGGGCGAACGTGATTTAGAGAAAATTACCGATTTATTGAATATTTGCGAAAAAGTTGATCAACTGGATGCGGTCTACACGGTTGCCGAAATGCAGCGGGAAGCCAGTAGCCCGACTGTAAACCCCGAAAGCAATTGGCAGCTTTGGGAAGATAGCAGTGGGCGTCTAGTGGGATTTGGAGAACTCTGGATTCCCACCACGGGTCATCCCCTGGATGGGCACTTCTGGTTTCGGGTGCATCCCCAGTCGCGGGGGCAGGGGTTAGAGGCCGATATGATTGCCTGGGGCGAATCACGGATGCGGCAAATTGGTCGGGAAAGAGCCGTGCCCGTGCTGCTGCGATCGGGCTGCCGAAGCACCCTCGTCGATCGCCTCCAGCTCCTCGAAGCCCACGGATTTGAAAACGATCGCTGCTTTCTGACGATGACGCGATCGCTCACCGATGCCATCATCCCTGCCCAGCTTCCTCCCGGATTCACCGTCCGATCGGTGCTGGGTGCGCCAGAGGCCGAAGCCTGGGTGGAGATGTTTAACCAGTCCTTCATTGACCACTGGAATCATCACCCCCTCACTGTTGAGGAGTATCTGCACGACCTGACCGACCCGGATTATCGGCCAGAGCTGGATCTGGTGGCGATCGCCCCCGATGGTACCCTGGCCGCCTTTTGCTACAGCAGCATTGACTCGGCGTTTAACCAGCAAAAGGGCCGCCGGGAAGGCTGGATCGCTGTTTTAGGAACCCGTCGCGGATTTCGCCGCCAGGGGCTGGGGCGGGCTATGTTACTGAGTGGGTTGCATCGCCTGAAAGCGGCTGGTATGGACACGGCCAAGCTGGGGGTGGATACGCAAAACCCTAACTGTGCGCGATCGCTCTATGAATCGGTCGGGTTTCAGCTTCTCTATACGAACCTGGCCTTCGCCAAATCCCTGTAGGGAATGCTCCAGTGAAGCGAGCCACAAGCGTCGTCCCTGTTGATATTGTTTCGCTGAAGCCTCCCCCGAATAGAATTCGGGGGGTTCCCAAACTTGAGCTGGCTTTTCGGGCGATAATCCCTATCTGGCCAACTGGTTTGGGCTGAATGGAGAACCGCTCTGAGGGTGGTTGAGCCAGCCTGCTTTCAGACGCGCTTACTTGCTCGCAGTTTGTTGACACCATTGCTATGCCTCCATCAAGACCGCTTCCAGCCTTGGTTGGCAAAC
>JAYKGU010000272.1:0-18339 GCA_035285585.1 Synechococcales cyanobacterium | reverse complement strand
GGATCTGAAGGCCGGTAAGCTCCAGGATCTGGCGGCACAGGTGGTGCAAACGCTGCAATCCCAGCAAGGTTCCGGCGGCGGATTGGGGCAGCAGGTGCTGACCCAGGGCATTAACACTTTGATTTCGACAATTGCCCAGCGGGTTGACCTGTCAGATGTGGATGTGGAGCAAATCGGCCATCAGCTCTCTGCCCTGCAACAGCAAGCCTCCCATCAGGCAAGCCATGCTGTAGATGCCCTGAGTTCCCCAGGTGCGTTTTCCCTGTTGCGGACGGACGTGGAGAACTACTTGCTCAACTCGCCCTCCTGGTACTTGCGATCTGAGAACCTGGACAGTGGTTTTCGCGCCGTGCTGCGTGACCCCGAAGCCGATGCTGGCTTGGTGCGGCGGCAGCTTGAGCCACTGAATCGGCGCTACTTTGTGTCGGTGCTGCAACGCCGGGAAGGGCTGGAAGAAAGTCGAATTAACGATCTTGCCGATCAACTGGAACTCATCCGGCAGGAAGTGTTGACCCAGGTGCGGGAAGCAGAGGAAGAAAGTAATCGGCAGGATTTGCGGCATCGGGTGGAGACTTTCCTGAGCACGGCTCCCAAGGAAGTGCTGACGGGCGATCGCCTCCAGGAAGACTTTCCTGCGCTCCTGGCCGACCCCGAGGCCAGCTATGAAACCCTGGGGAATCGTCTCATCCAGTTTGACCGCGACACCCTGCGGCAAATGCTGCTGAGCGGACGGCAGGATTTGGGCGAAAACGAGATTGAGCCGGTGCTGGATCGATTGGAGCAGGCCCGCGATCGCTTCCTGAACCAGTCCCAGGAGCAGTGGCAGCAGATGCAGGAGCAGGCCAGTGATCTGCGGGGGCGGGTGGAGTCCTACCTGCGGGAAGCCAGCCCCAGCGACCTTTCTGACGAACAAGTGCAGCGCAACTTGGAGCGACTGGCCAACCTGCCGGAGGCGGGACAACTGGTGGTGCGTGCGGGTCTGGGAGAAATTGACCGCGACCAGCTGGAGGCCCTGCTGGCTCAGCGGGAAGACCTCAGCCAGGAGCAGGTGCATCAGTTGATTGACCGCTTTGAGTCGGCCCGCGATCGCCTCGTCCACGCACCCCAGCAGCTCACGGAACAGGCCCAGCAGCAGTACGATCGCCTGATGAGCCAGATTGTCGAGTACCTGCGCAACACCAACCTGGAGGAACTTGACCCCGATGGGATTCGCCAGGATCTCCTGCTGCTATTGCAAGCACCCCAGGCGGGCGGCGTTGCCCTGCGGCGGCGACTCTCCCAACTGGATCGCGAGACTTTGACACGGCTGCTCAGCCAGCAAGGGGTGAGCGAGGAGCGGATTAACCAGGTTCTGGATCAGCTCCAGGCGGCGGTGCGTGAGACAGTGCGTGCCCCCCAGCGGCTGGCAACCCGTGCCCGTGACCAGGTGCAGGATGTGCAGAGTACCCTGACGGATTATTTGAAAAATACCGACCGGGAAGAACTCAACCCCGACGGCATCCAGCGGGATCTGCGGCTGCTCCTGCGTCAGCCCCAGACAGGTTTGGAACAGTGGCGCGATCGCCTCTCTCATGTGGATCGGGACACCCTGGTTTCACTCCTATCCCAGCGGGAGGATATTTCCGAGGATGAAGCCAATCGAATCATCGACCAGGTAGAGGATGTGCGGCATCAAATCCTGCATCAATTGCAAGGAGCCAAAGACCAGGTACAGAGCACAACCCAGGCCACCATCGACAGCATCTTTGGCAGCATCCGCAATTACTTTAATGACCTGGAGCGTCCCGAACTGAACTACGACGCCATCAAACAGGATATGCGCACCCTGTTTGACGATCCTGAAGCCGGATTTGCCGCCCTCCAGTACCGTCTCAGCCAGTTCGATCGCGATACCCTGACCGCCCTCCTCAGCACCCGCACGGATATTTCTGAGGAGCAGGCCAACCGGGTGATTGACCAGATCGAATCGGCCCGTGACAGCGTATTGAACCAGGCCCAGCGCCTCCAGGAGGAAACGGAGAAGCGGGTCAACGCCCTCAAGCAGGAGGCAAAGGAACAGGCCGACGAAGTGCGCAAAACCGTCGCCACTGCTGCCTGGTGGCTGTTTGGTACGGCAATTACTTCGGTGGCGACGGCGGCGATCGCAGGTATCCTGGCCGCCAGCGGCATCAATCCCTTCGCGTCGTAAAACCGTTCGGAAAACCGTCGTTGAATTTACCTGATTTTTGTCCCTAAAATCCGTTGTTGCTCACTAACCCAAAGATTCATGGACCCTAAACAACTCAGTCAAGAACTCCGCAAAGGTGACAGTCCCGACCTAAACCGCCGCCGCCAGATCATTGGTCTTTCCATGCTGGGAGCGGCCATCGGCGAAGCAATTACGCTCTACCAAACGGGAGTGATTGATGAACTACCCAGCCTGCCCGGTTCCTTCTTTGACGCCAACAAAGTAGACGCTTCCGACTACGCCTATAGCCGTTTCAATAGCCCCGATGGCCCCACCATGACCATCAACTACGGGATTACGGCTTGGTTAGCCTCAATGGGCGGTGAAAACCGGGTAAAAGACCAGCCTCTGGTGCCTCTGGCTATGGGAGCCAAGCTTTTATTTGACGCTTTCCTCACCGCTGAACTGGCACGGGAGGAGTGGAAGGACAACAAGGCATTTTGTGAATACTGCCAACTAGCGACCCTGGCCAGCTTTGCATCCCTGGCGATCGCTCTCCCAGAAGTCACCGAAGCCGCCCGCAACCTTGCAGGACGCTCCAGCACCCGGTCAAACTCGTAATTCCACAAGCCTGCTGTAAGGCCAGGAGGGGCGAGATAACCACGGTAGAACCTGGTATAAGCGCCCCTGCTAGCTGATAGATGGCCGATTTTCCTGACCCTGTTGGCATGACCGCCAGCGTATCATGACCGTCGAGCAGGGCGGCGATCGCTTCCTCCTGCCCCTCCCGCAGGGAGTCATAGCCCAGCTTGGATTTAGCGGTCTGGCGAATTTGTTTCCGGGTGACACGTTTGCGTTGCTGAGCCATGCGGCTTAAAACCGTTCCTGGTGATGCTTTTACTCGATATTTCCGATGGCTTTGCTGACCTCCGCAGGCGTCTCAAAGTCCTGGTCGGGCAATCGTTCCAGGGTCGAGCAAACATTTTCGTCTGCTCCATTTTGCTTAGCATGGTCGACCACATCTTGCTTACTGGCGGGATAGTCTATCCCTTTTAGGAATTTTTGAACCTGAATTGGATTAACGGTAGCCATTTTTTTCTCCTACCTGATCAGTTTTTGGTAGGCTCCACTCCTTTCAAAGTTAAGGCTGGTAAACCACTGCTCCCTCTTGCTAAAGATACAACCTGAAAGGACTTAGGAGATTTCCAGGAAAGACCATACCGCCCGTAGGGTGCCGTTAGCGAAGCGTAACGCACCTTGGGCTGATAATTTCATTTCAAGAAATCACCTTATGCAGTTCGGTGCGTCGGCCACAAAACCAGTTAGGAGATTTCCAGGAAAAAACTTACCCTCGGTTGAACGTTTGGTAAGGGCAAATGGCCATTTGCCCCTACGTTGTCCGATAGGATCATTCTCAACAATCTCCTTAGAACTCCAGGACGCCGCGCGTAGTGCGTAAGTTCTACTTAAAATAATGGAGATGGAGCAGCAGGTTTCAGAGTCCGTCTGTTGATCCACAGGTGCGAACCACTCAACTGTATGAGGTTGGCGTGACCGCTAAGCCTGTAAACTTGACTCGAACCGTAAGGAGCAGATTGAACCAACGATGATTCGCACGGTTATCATTCGCACCGCCCTGGTTGGCGTGGTTGGCATCTGCAGTGCCTGCACCAGCTTCTCCCAGGCCCAGCCGGAGATGCCAGAGATCCCCGAAGAACCAGCCGAGGTGACCTCCGTGGTGGCCCTGGGGCGATTGGTGCCCAGGGGCGAGGTGATCAAACTGTCCGTGTCCAACGCCCAGGACAGCCGGGTCAACCAGCTTCTGGTGGAAGAAGGCGATTGGGTGGAGGCGGGGCAGGTGATTGCCGTTTTGCAGGGGTTCGACCGGCGGGAGCGGGATTTGGAAGAGGCGCGGAAGACCGTGGAGTATTACCAGGCGCGGCTCGACCAGATCCAATCGGGAGATGCCAAAGAGGCTGAAATCGCCGCCCAGGAAGCCAACATCGCCCGACTGGAGGCCCAGCTCCGCAATGAGCAGGCCGAGCGGGAAGCCAGCATCGCCAGCGCCGAGGCAGAGCTGCGGCAGGCGGATCTGTCCTACCAGCGCAATTTGAGCCTCCAGGAAGAAGGGGCGGTTAGCGCGGAAGCCCTTGACCAGGCGCAGGAAAGCCTGGAAACGGCCAGGGCGAATCTGGAACAGCGGCGGGCGCAGCTCAATACCACCGTGCAGACCCTGGAGGAACAGATTACCCAGGAGCGGGAAAACTTAGCCCGACTGCGGGAGGTGCGCCCGGTGGATGTGCGGGTTGCCAAAACTGAGCTGGAGCGGGCCATGATTGCCGTAGAGCAGCGGCAGGCCGATCTGGAAGATGGGCGGGTGCGGGTGCCGGTGGCTGGCCAGATTCTGCGCATCAATACGCGGGTGGGAGAACAGGTCAATACCCAGCAGGGGATCGTGGAACTGGGGCAGACTGACGAGATGTATGCGATCGCCGAAGTCTACGAAACCGAAATTACCCAGGTCCAACCCGGCCAGACCGCCACCATCACCAGCGAATATGGCGGCTTTGCTGGTGACATCCGGGGTACGGTGGAGCAGATTGGCCTCCAGGTGGGAACGCGTACCCTGTCTGAGGGATCATCCAACCCCACCACGGACGAAAATACCCGCGTGGTCGAGGTCAAAATTCGCATCAATGCCGACGACAGCCCAAAAGTGGCTGGCTTAACCAATATGCAGGTCCGAGTTGTTATCGACGTTGCGCCGCCCTCATGATCAAACTGGCTAACTTCAAAACGCTGCGCCTCCACTGGCAGGCCCACAAACCCCTGGGCTGGGCACAGCTTTACCATCAAAAAATTCGGCTGCTGGTGGCCGTTACCGGGGTGGCCTTTTCCAACATCCTCATCTTTACGCAGTTGGGCCTGCGTGCCCTGCTGTTTGACGGCATCACCCTGGTGCCAGAAAGCCTCCAGGGTGATTTGTTTCTGGTTTCCGCCTACGCCCCCACCATCAGCTCTGGCAGTTTTCCCAGAGTTCACCTCTACCAGGCCGACGCGGTGGCGGGGGTAGCGGCGGCCAGTCCGCTCTACATCAGCTCCGAAAATTGGGTCAATCCCCTGGATCTGGAGTCGGAGGAAGAAGTTGACACCGCTCCGCCGCGATCGGTGCGGCTCTTTCCCAACACCGTAAAGATCCTGGCCTTCAACCCGGTGCAGCCCGTCCTTAACCTGCCGGAGGTGAATCAGCAGCTCGATCGCCTCCACGCCCCCGGCGGTGTCCTGTACGATCGCCTCGCCCAGGACAAACTGGGGCCAGTGACCGAACTCTACGACCAGCAGGGGGTGGTCACCACCGTGATGAACAACCGCCGCGTCTATGTGGTCGGCCTTTTTAGCCTGGGAAGCACGATTTTTGACAACGGACATGTGATCATGAGCGACTGGAACTACGCCCGCCGCAATGGCCAGGACAGCCTCAACCGGGTCAGTGTGGGGGCGCTGACCCTGGAGCCAGGTGCTGATTTGGAACAGGTGCGGACCAGACTGCGCGATCGCCTTTCTAGGGACGTGCAGATCCTCACCCGCGAAGAGATCATGGAGGCAGAACAGGCTTTTCGGGCGTCTTTTCCCAATGGCAAGATTCTCAACTTCGGTGCGATGATGGGGTTTGTGGTGGGGATCATTGTGGTCTACCAGGTGCTTTATACCGACGTCAGCGACCACCTGCCGGAGTATGCCACCCTCAAAGCCATGGGCTATTCCGATCGCGCCCTGCTGCTTGTCGTCCTGCAGGAGGCGCTGATTCTGGCCGTCACCGGGTTCGTCCCTGGACTCCTGGCCTCCCAGGGGGTCTACGTGCTGCTCACCCAGATTACCCGCATCCCCCTGACCATGCGAGCCGGTGTGATTCTGCAGGTTTTTGTGCTGACGCTGGTGATGTGCGCCATTTCTGGGGCGATCGCCGTCAACAAGCTGCGGGCCGCTGATCCCGCCGATGTCTTTAAGAATTAACCCGTAGGCGTAGTTTGCAATGGGCCAGAACCACCATTCACCAACGGTTGCCATTCAAAACCTGTGCCACACCTTTGGCAAAGGGGCACTGCGGCGGCAGGTGTTATTTGACATCAACCTCAACCTTTACCCCGGTGAGGTGGTCATTCTGGAAGGCCCTTCCGGCAGCGGCAAAACTACCCTGCTCACGCTGATTGGGGCGCTCCGCTCGGTGCAGCAGGGCAGCTTGAAAATTCTGGCCCAGGAGCTGAACGGGGCCAGGAAGCAGCAGCTCATCCGGATCCGCAACAAAATTGGCTTTATTTTCCAATCTCACAACCTGCTGGAGTGTCTGATGGCCTGGGAAAACGTCAGCACCTCCCTGAAGCTGCACCCCCAAATCCCCAGGGCCGAGTACCGCCAGCGGGCCGTCGAGATCTTGACGTCAGTGGGCCTGGGGGAGCATGTGGACTACTATCCGCAGAAGCTGTCCGGTGGGCAAAAGCAGCGAGTGGCGATCGCCCGTGCCCTGGTCAGCCAACCCAAGCTGGTGCTGGCCGATGAACCCACCTCCGCCCTGGACAGCAAAACCGGACGGGACGTGGTGGAAATCATGCAGCGCCTCGCCAGGGAGGAAGGCTGCGCTGTGCTGCTGGTCACCCACGATAGCCGTATCCTGGACGTGGCCGATCGCATTGTCCACATGGAAGACGGTCGATTGACAAATTGAAAGCAAGTAAGTGGAACTGCATTGAAAAACGAAGGTTAGAGAACCGGGGCGCTCCCCCGGTTCTCTAACATGAATTTAATTGTGCTGACCTACTTATAGTCCTGCGGACTCAGGTTTGTGGATGAATCCCCCTCGGGGCGAGGGATTCACCCGTTTGAATGTCCTACCATCAAAGCTTAGGGCCATAAATAGATTGAACGGTTACAAACCTTACAAAATATGCCTCTCCAATCTTTCCAAAGTGGGAGCGCGTCTCTTTCAAGGGCCGGATATGGGCTACCCCTGGCTTCGATAGGATGGGAACCATGAGTTTGTCTCTATCGAACCAAAAGCTTGATGCTAACTTTCTAGTTCGATGCCAGCTCTGTTGATTGACCTTCCCCTTGAGAAACCCATGGCTTTTGATCAAACACAGCGATCCGTTTCTGCAAAGCAGGAAATCCCATCGGGTAGCCATCAACCATCGCCTTTCCCCCAGCGGGTCAATATTCTAGGCGTTGCCATTGATAATCTACGTATCCAGGATTTGCTGGCCCAGTTGAAATCAGGGGGCATCGTGTTCACGCCCAATGTGGATCACGTCATTGAATTAAACCAAAATCCCCAGTTTCGTGAGGCGTATGCGATCGCCACCCACCGCACCTGCGACAGCCAGATCTTGATGTATGCATCCCGCTTTTTGGGCACTCCCATCCGGGAAAAGATCTCTGGATCAGACCTATTTCCAGCCTTCTACCACAACTACCGCCACGACGAAGATATTCGCATTTTTCTACTGGGCGGCAAAGAAGGGGTGGCGCGACGGGCCAAGGACCGCATCAATCAAAAGGTGGGGCGCGAAATGGTCGTGGGTGCCCATTCCCCTTCTTTTGGTTTTGAAAATCGTCCGGATGAATGTGACGCCATTATCGAGAAAGTCAACCAGTCTGATGCTACCGTGCTGGCCGTTGGTGTAGGTGCCCCCAAGCAAGAGCAGTGGATCCATCGGTACAAAGATCAGTTTGACCAAATACGCCTGTTCTTTGCCCTGGGTGCAACTCTTGACTTTGAAGCAGGAAATCGTCACCGTGCCCCCCAGTGGGTCAGCTACCTGGGGCTGGAATGGTTCTACCGTTTGGTGCAGGAACCCCGCCGTTTGTACAAGCGCTACCTGATCAAAGACACCCGATTTTTCTGGCTCTTACTCCAGGATCGGCTCAATCACTACAAACGCTGAGGTAAGAAAGTCTCAAACTCAAAGTGTCCAGGTGTTGTCTAATTCGAGGGGGATATGTCTCAGATTTCAGAAACTCAAAGGCTTGGGGCGGTGTTTGGTAGTGCCCGCAGCGGTTCTACCTGGTTAGGGGCGATTGTGTCCAGCAACCCCGATGTGGCCTACCGATTTGAACCCTTCCATCGGCTTTATTACAGCCCCCAACTTCAGGCGGCCTTAAACGATGAGGCCACTACCGAGACCACCGACATCAATACCCTCTACCACGCGCTGCTGCCCGCCCATCCCCTGGCAGAAAAGCCACCTTTCTTTAGCAAATCCTACCCCATGTCCATGGCCGCTGGGCGATCGCTCACCTGGCCCCTGGCCCGCAAAGTCCCCCTGGGGGCGTGGCTCTTTCGCCAGTGCTACACCCCCCGATCACTGCCGCCCGTGGTCTTCAAAGAGATTGGTCTGGTGCACTTGCTGAAAAAACTGGTGCCCCACATTCCCGTCGTCTATTTGATGCGCCATCCCTGTGCGGTCGTCTGGTCCATGTTGCGCGGGCAGGAACAATCCTTGATGCCCAGCGATCGCCGCCAGTTTCTCCAAAAACTTCTGCGGCAGCGCCGCCCCGACCTGGCTAGCGAGTTTTTGCATCGATGCGATCGCCTTTCGCCTGCAGAACAGGAAGCCCTCTTGTGGCGCATTGACACAGAAATTGCCCTCGACCAAATCCAGTCCCACGCCAACGGCCTCCTGGTCTTCTACGAAGATCTGGTGGAACAGCCGCTGGTGGTGGCTGCACGCATCTTTCACCACCTGGGCTTACCCCTTTCCACCGAGTCGAGAATTTTTATTGAAGAAAGTACGCTGCAAGCCTCGGCCCGTCCCGTCCAGCGGGGGGAGGTGGGCATCAATCGCTACTTTACGGTTTTCCGCGATCCCAAAGCAGCCTGCAATAAGTGGAAGCAACAAATGCCAGCGACCATGCGCGATCGCGTGATGGCCATCGTCGGCCCCAGCCAATCCTTTGCCGCTGGCCAGCAGCAAGGTCTGTGGCAGTAGCCATCGGTCGCTCACCATAGCGGGGGGACATTGATTACGCTACATTAGGGGGACATTGCTACGGAACACTGCCTCAAACTGGGATGGAAGCCGCGCGTTCCTCTGCCGCAACCCCTCAACCGGCTGGTCAGCAAGCCGATCCGGCTGTTCAAACAGCCCAGGCCGACCCGCTTGCTCAGAAAGACCTCCAGCTAGCCCACCTCCGCCATTCCCTCCGGCCCGGACAGCAGCAGTTGGCCGACTGGCGCAGTGGCCCGCTGGCGGTTTCTGCCGTGCCTGGGTCGGGCAAGTCCACCGGCATGGCGATCGCTGCGGCCCTGCTGCTGGCCGAGCGCTACTGCCATCCGGAGCGGCTGGACTTTTCCGCCGATCAGCAGCTCATCCTCGTCACCTTTACCCGTGCGGCGGCCACCAACCTCAAGGCCAGAGTCCGCTACTACCTGCGCCAGTTGGCCATTCCCCCCAGCGGCTTTGCGGTTTATACCCTGCACGGGCTGGCCCTCAACATCGCCACCCGCCACTCCGAAGCGTCTGGGCTGGCCCTCGACCAGATGACCCTGATTACCCCCAACCAGAGCCACCGGCTGATCCGGGCCTGCGTCGAGCAGTGGGTCACTAGCCAGCCCCGACTTTACCAGACTCTGCTAGAGGGACAGCAGTTTGATGGAGAGGAAACAGAGCGGCTGCGGCGTCAGTCCGTTCTGCGGACGGAAGTGCTCCCCAATCTGGCGCTGACCGCCATCCATGAAGCCAAAAGTTCCGGTCTGCAGCCCGCTGACCTGCTGCACATTAGCGAAACGGTGGTGCGGCGCGTTAATCAATCCGCCGAGGGCGAAGTTGCGGATTATGGCGTACTGGCGATCGCCGCCGGACTTTACGAGCACTACCGTCACCTCAAGCGCCAGCGCAATTTTCTGGACTACGACGACATGATTCTGGCGGCACTCCGGGTGCTCAGCGACCCCGCCATTCGCAAAATCTGGCAGTCCCAGGTCTATGCCGTTTTTGAAGATGAAGCCCAGGATTCCTCCCCGCTACAGTCCACCCTGCTGGAAATTCTGGCCACCCAGCCCGACCTGACGGCCCAGCTCAATCTGGTGCGGGTGGGCGACCCCAACCAGGCCATCAACTCCACCTTTACCCCGGCTGACCCCATTTTCTTCCGGCGGTTTTGCGAACGGTGTCAGCACCAGGGGCGGCTGGCGGAAATGAACCAGGCCGGACGCAGTGCGCCCATTATTATGGAAGCTGCCAACTTTCTGGTGGACTGGGTCAACCGCAGCTATCCCCTGGCAGAAGCGCCCTTCCGCCCGCAAAAGATTCTCCCGGTGAGCGGCGAAGAATTCACCAGCATCAATCCACCGCCAGAGGCAGCGGGGCTGGAAATCCATCAGCCACCCGATATTTACCAAACAGTCAACCGCATCGCCCAGCGCACCCTGGCCCTGCTCACCCACTACCCCCAGGCGGCGGCGGCGGTGCTGGTGCGGGAGAATAAGCAGGGGCAGTTTGTGGAAAACCTGCTGCAGCATCCGGAACGGTACGCCATTCCGGTGAATCTGGCGGCACAGGGCATTACCATTTACAACGTGGGGCGGCGCGATCGCCAGTCTTCCATCCCCGCCGAAATGCTGACCCTGCTGCGGTTCATGGATCGGCCCCACTCCCCCGACTACCTCAAGGCTGCCCTCGCCACCCTGGCCCAGCGCCAGCTCATTACCCGGCAAGACTTCAACCGCTTCAGCAGCCAGCCCGAACAGTTTCTCTACCCCAGCCCGCTGGACTCACCACCCGACACAGGTCGCACCGCTCGCCGCTACTGCGCCAGCCTGCTGCGGGCCAAGCTTGAGCTACCCCAATATCAGCTTATTCCCTTCCTGGCCCTGACCCTGCAGTACGACCAGACCGAACTCGCCACCGCCGATAAACTAGCCGACCGGGTCGCCCAGCAAACGGCCTTTGAGCCATCCCTATCAGCGGCGATCGCCACCCTCGACGAAATTGTGGCCTCCGAGCGGTTTGAACCCGTGGAAACCGATGACCTGGAGTCGCGCTACACCCGCCCCCGGCAGCTCACTATTATCACCATGCACAAGGCCAAAGGGCTGGACTGGGACTTTGTCTTCCTGCCGTTTCTCCACGAGGCGCTGATTCCCGGTCGGCTGTGGGTGCCGCCCCAGGCTCGCTTCCTGGGAGACTTCAACCTGGCAGACGTGGCCCGCGCCCAGATTCGGGCTACCACCCACCATGACCCCGCCATTCCCGATGTGCAGCAGGCGTGGCAGCGGGCCGACCAGCTCAAAATCGCCGAAGAGTTTCGCCTGCTCTATGTGGCGATGACGCGGGCCAAGCGCCTGCTGTGGCTGGCGGCGGCCAAGCAAGCCCCGTTTAGCTGGAATAAGCCCGAAAATTTAGAGGAAAAGCCCATCTGTCCGGCGATCGCCGCCCTCGCACGCCGATTTCCTGCGGCTTTGATGCCGTAATCCAGCAGTTTTACACTCAAAACTCAGCCGGTAGGGCCATACACCAAAACGATACACGGGGGCGCAGTCCTCCGCAAAAAGCCCTGAACCCTCTCCTGGGTGGATTTAGCTTCAGGGATATTCACGAAACACCAGGCCCCCGTATCAACGGTTGACGAGTATCAACAGGTATTGATGGATGCAGGTATGCTATCAGGCTAAGTTGTGGGGCTGTCCTAAAATCTGTACCCAAAATTGGCCCACGTAAGGCACAAATTTTGAGGCTGGAGTCAAGAAATTAGGAATTGGTGGCTTGGGCGGCCAGCAGTTCTTTCAGCTTTTCTAGCTCCTGTGCCCAGCGTGGGTCGGGCTGCACTGCCTGGGATTCAGACGAAGTGGTGGTGCGCTTGGTTTTGCTGCCACCGCCGCTGCTGCCTTTCTTTTTAGTGGGGGCGGCTGCCGGTGCGGCATCGCCGCCCTCCTCAGCCTTGCCCTTCGAGCGGGGCTGGGCCTTCTCAACCTTCAAAGGATTGTCTTTGAAGACAAAGCCATTGTACTTTTCGATGAGCTGGTCGGCCTGTTCGTTGGTTTTTACCGTTACAAAGGCAAAACCACGACATTTACCCGTTTTGCGGTCGGTGATCAGCTTAGTGCTAACAGAGTCATCAAATTCGGAAAACACAGCTTCCAGTTCTTGACGCTCTAGCTCCTTCGGCAGGTTGCCGACGTATAGACGAATAGACATAAGTGTGAATACCTCCAAACTCCAGCTCGACGTGGTCAGATTCAGGACATGCCCTAATAGCTTCTATCAAAACCTAACTTAGAGAATCAGCGATGATCTAGAAATGGGCTAGTTTCCCAGGCATTCCTTTATCAAAGATGAATCTTTCAGCATTGGACAGAACATCCTAACGCTTCGGCAAGAATGGCTGTGCAGAGATTAATACTCAAGTGGCGGTTAGGGTGTGAAATGACCGTGTCGCTTTCAACGTCATCACGAGATGTAGAACAAAGTTTGGCAATGCGGCTCGCCCCAGCGTCATACACATTGCTAAAAACGAAGTTTGTCATCTGAAAACGGACAACATCTACTAACTTAACACGGAATCCAGACCTTATACTAACTCACTCCTGCCCCCGAAAAACATTCATTAAAGACAAGTTAGGTAGCCGCAAATGAACGAATCCACGGTAGCGCAAGTCCCCTACCGGGGGACGTACCCCACCAGCCTTGTCTATGTCCAGACACGTACTGACGACCAGGGGGTAGGTGGCGATCGCAACAGCCATTCAAAGTAAAGGCAGGCTACAGCCGCCCAGGGTACAGGGCCTCGTTAAGAAAGGTAACACTCCAAACTTAGACCGGCAACCTCCGTTCTCCATCCACACACGGGCTTAATCTACTTCAGCCTCCTTTGACGCTTGCGCCTGGGTCAGGGCATCTTTCAGAGCATAGGTGATGGTTTCCTGCTGCTGGGGGGTGAGTTCGGGGAACATGGGCAGCGAGAGAACCTCCTGGGCTGCCTGTTCTGCTACCGGGAGAACGCAGGTCGGCTGATCGGCGGTGCGATAGGCGGGCTGTTGGTGCAGCGGCACGGGATAGTAAACCATGGAGCCAACGCCCTGGTCACTGAGGGACTGACGGACGCGATCGCGATATTCGCTACCCAACCTTGCCTGTTTCAGCCGAATGGTGTACTGATGCCAGACAGACTGCCCCTGCGGCAGAGGGGACGGCAGCGCAATGTCTGCAATTCGGCCCAGCAGTTCCCTATAGCGATGGGCGACCGCCTGGCGCTGCTGATTCCACTGTTCCAAATGGCGCAGCTTGATGGACAGAATCACCGCCTGGATGGCGTCCAGACGGCTATTGATACCGATGGCTTCGTGGATGTAGCCTGCGGTTCTGCCGTGGTCGCCCAGGACTCTGATCTGGCGGGCGATCGCCCCATCGCGGGTGGTCACCGCCCCACCATCCCCACAGGCCCCCAGATTCTTAGTGGGATAAAAGCTAAAGCAGCCTGCGTGGCCAATACTGCCCACCTTCTGCCCCTGCCACTCGGCCCCCACCGCCTGGGCGCAGTCTTCAATAACCAGCAGACCGTGGGCCTGGGCGATCGCCATCAGGGCTGTCATATCCACCGGCTGGCCAAACAGGTGCACGGGAACAATGGCGCGGGTGCGATCGGTCACCGCTAGCTCAATTTGACTGACATCCAGATTGAGGGTGTGGGGGTCGATGTCCACAAAAACCGGAGTAGCGCCGACGGCAGTAATCGTCTCCGCCGTCGCGATGAAGGTAAACGGCGTGGTAATCACCTCATCCCCAGGGCCAATGCCAAAGGCCCGCAAAGCCAGGTAGAGGGCATCGGTGCCAGAATTACAGGCAATGCAGTCAGAGGTGCCAACAAAGGTTGCAAACTGCTGCTCAAATTGCTCAACGCTTGGTCCCTTGATATAGCGCCCCGACTGGAGCACCTCGTTGACGGCGGCGCTGACTTCCTCCTGAATGAGGCTGTACTGGGTTTTGAGGTCGAGGGGGGGGATAAAGTTCACTCGCTTACACCGGGCTTGATAGAGGGGTGGATGGGGGTGGGGTAGAGGGGCGGAGGGGTAGAGGGGCAATTCGTACTTCGCTGATAATATCGGGGATGATATTCCATTACAATCGAGACCGGAATAGTTCCTGTGACTCTTTGTTCGTTGCGAGCAGGTGAGGATGGAGCCGCTCATCGAATTGAATGATATCACCCGGTTGGGCTGGGCCTTTGGGCTGATGGCGATCGCCCTCGGCCTTACTACCTGGCAAAATTTGGGACTGACGCGCAATCTGGCGATCGCCACCGTCCGCACCACAGTGCAACTGCTGGTAGTGGGCTACTTCCTTACCCTGGTTTTTGCGCTAGAAAGTCCCTGGGCGGTGCTGGCGGTGCTGGTCGTGATGCTGAGCGTGGCCACCGCCGTTGCCCGCAATCGCATTAGCAAAAAGCTTCCCCAGCTTTTGCCCTGGCTAGGGGGGACGCTGGCCTTGGTGACCGCTCTGACCCTGGGCTATGTCAATCTGCTGGTGATTCGCCCCGACACCTGGTATGAGCCCCAATATGTGATTCCCCTGGCGGGCATTTTGCTGGGCAATGCGATGAATGCATCGGCGATCGCCGGAGAGCGGCTGGTGAGCCTGCTGACCACCAGCCAGCTCGAAATTGAAACTCACCTCAGCCTGGGAGCTTCTCCCCAGCAGGCCAGTCTCTCCTACCGGAGAGAGGCTGTCAAAGCGGGCATGATTCCCATCATCAACTCCATGATGGTGGTGGGGCTGGTCACCCTGCCGGGCATCATCACCGGGCAAATTCTCAGTGGCGTTGATCCCTTTAATGCCGCCCTTTACCAGATTCTCATTATGTTTATGCTGGCGTTTACCGATCTGGTGGCCATTCTGCTGGTGGTGGGGGGCATTCTGCGGCAGTTTTTCAACAGCGCGGCCCAGCTTGTTTTGCCTTAGGATCGTGAATTAAATAACCTGTAATTTATCCGACCTGTAGGGGCATGGAATTCCATGCCCCTACCCCAGGAATTTCACCTTATTAAATCCACGATCCTTAGGAGATTTCCAGGAAAAAATTTACCCTGGGTTAAACCCTTGGTAAGGGTAAATGGCCATTTGCCCCTACGTTGTCCGGTAGGATCATTATCAAAAATCTCATTAAATCCATAATCCTAAGGGGTTGGGGGCTGGGCATTTGGTTCTGACGGCGATGCAGGGGCAGATGTCGATGGGGTGGAGCCAGATGCTTCCGTCGTGTCAGCCGCTTCAAAGGAGACTGATTCGGGGGCGATCGCCGGTTGAGAAGGCACAAATCCCGCCGTTTCAGGTCGATAGGTGCCCAGCAGCGAGCCATCCGCCCGGTAGAATTCCACCGGTACCTGGGAGTCGGTGCCAATCTGAGCTACCCGGTTGAGCAAGTAATTGATGCGGGTGATCAGGTCGGAGGGCTGGCTTGCATTGGATTGGGATCGTCCGGCGGCGATCGCTTGCTCAATCACCCGTCCATAGGCGCTTACAATCTGCAGGCGCAGGCTGTCCGATGTGGTGGTATAGCTACAGAGTTCTGGCGGGGTGTGGCAGGCGCGATGCAAATCTTCCCGCACCGACTGCAGCACCAGCGCCAGCCGCAGGCCCTGTTGCGATCGCTCCAGCGCAGTGTGGTAGGAGTTAATCAGCGGTCGAGCCTGGTCGTAATAGGACGTGTCCTGGGGAACCTGCTCCGCCGATTCCAGGGCGTTTTGCCAGTGGGTGACGGCCTGGTTCCACTGGGCGTTGCGCTCGTACCCGATGGCCTGGCTGGCAAGCTGCACGGCCTGACTGTAAGCGTCTTCAGAAATGCCCTCATGGAGGCGTCGCTCACTGGCAACGGCCAGCCGGGGGCGATAGATCGCTTCAAGCTGCTGAGCCTCGGCATAGGCCATGGCTTCCGCTGGAACTTCGGCCAATCGATTGAGAGCGGTCTGCCAGGTGATTTCCACCTTTTCCCAGGTTTCGCGGGAATCAGCAACTTCCTCCCGTGTTTCCGCCAGTTGGGCAGCCTGCCGGGCCTCCTGAACTTTCTTCTGAGCCTGTTGCTCCATGGCGATACGCCGCTCAATCAGGGTCAGGTTGGCCTGATATTCCCCCAGCTTTGTCTTCGCCAGGGGAGCCACCATGGCATCGGACGGCACCTCCGTCAGCTTGGCGATCGCCCCCTGCCAGGTCTGCCGAATGTCTTCCCAGGTGGTTAGCGGATGGGGTGGGCCTTGACTTGCCTGGGCGGCCTCGTGGCCTTGCCGCTGGGCCGATACAACGGCAGCCACCACATCCGCCTGCTGCTCATAGGTGCCCAGGAGGGTCTGGGCCTGTTCGTGATAGGGCGACCAGAAGGGAATGCGTCGAAGCTGCTCGGTGGCGTCAATGAGGTTTTCATGGGCATTCATGGCTGCCTTCACCGTGGGCTGGGGCGCAGTGAGCAGAGCCGTAGCCGCATGATTCAGCGTCTGAGCCTCGTCGATGGGCGGACAGGCTTCCACCATGACGCAGGGGCGGGTGAGGCCATAAACCCCCGCTCCCACCAGGGCGATCGCCAGACACCCCCCTGAAATAAGCAGGGATTTCAGCCAGCGGCTCCCCCCCCATCGCGGTGGCGGGGTAGGCGGACTTTTTATTCCCTCAGGGGGCTGAGTCATTGGTTGCTCAGGGGCGGATGGGGGCGGATGGGGGGCTTTGGGTTCAGCATCGGTTGGCGGCTCTGTGGCGATCGCCAAACGAGACGCCCAATAAGGTTTTGACTGCCCATGCAGGCGCATGAAGAGGCGAACAGGAAACATAGCTGGCGGTGAGATAAATGCATCCATGGACGGATGACGACCGGGCTGAGTAGCCAGTTCCTGCAACCGATTGGCAAGAACGGCGGCGATCGCCGCCCCGTCAGGGGATGGCGGCTCAGCGTGGTCAATGACGATCAGCAGCGTTTGCTGTTTCCAAACGCAGCGAACCGTTGGCCGCATCAGGTCTTTCTGAGAAGCCTGGGAAAATGTCTGCGGAGACACTTGGTCAATCGGTGGAGGGCGTCGCGGTGATGGGGACGCACCACGATGCTGTAGTGTCTCAAACAAGACCTGTTCGAGGTGGGGAAGTCTGAGAGGTTGTGCTGTTTCCATTGCCCATGGTGTCAGCGACCGTGTGCCGATTCTATCCGCGTGAGCATTCACAAACCCTCGGAGGATATCCGGAATTCGTCGTTATTTCATCAAAAAGGGGAAAAGTATGGAGAAAATATTAGTATTTCTCCCAGGTTGGAACTATTTTTCCTCGGGCACTAGCTCAGTATTGACTTCGTTCACCGCTCGCCGCCGCCGCTCCACCGACTCAGAACGGGGCAGGAGATCAAACACGTCGCGAAAGGCATCGTCCAGCTCTTCAAAGGAGGTAATTCCCGTGCGGTTGAGCACCACATCCCCTGCCTGGTTAAACAAAACGGTTTGGGGGACAAACCCCTGAAAATAGTAACCGGGCTCGGTCGGCTCGTAGGATTCCTTAACCGGCAGCGCGTCAACCAGCAGAAAGACAAAATCCGCCGCCCGACCATAAAAGGCATCGAGCTGGGACAGCACCGACGAATACGCTTTACAGTCTTTGCTATCGTCGGCATAGAGCACCAGCAGGGTGGGCTTATCGCGCCGCATAGATTCCTTCAAAGATAGCCGGGGCGGTACCAGGGAACCATTGCCAGCGTAAAGGGGAAAGATGTTGCCATCGTAGCGATCGTCCGTGAGGGACGCCTGAGCCGGGGTTGCCGAACCCAACACCAGGGCACCGATCGTCAGCAAAAGGGTCAGCACCGTTGCCAGCCTGACGGCAAGGTGCTGCCAGCGGGGCAAGTAAGGGGCGATCGCAGACCAGAGCATAGGCGTGATGTGAACTCGATACCTGAACTGTTTTGTAGTTAATAGCAAATTGGTCGCAACGTAAACCCTGCTCTGAAGCCTCCCCCGAATTCTATTCGGGGAGTTCCCAAACTTGAGCTGGCTTTTCGGGCGATCATCCCTATCTGGCCAACTGGTTTAGGCTGAATGGAGAACCGCTCTGAGGGTGGTTGAGCCAGCCTGCTTTCAGACGCGCTTACTTGCTCGCAGTTTGTTGACACCATTGCTATGCCTCCATCAAGACCGCTTCCAGCCTTGGTTGGCAAAC
>JAYKGU010000271.1:0-15056 GCA_035285585.1 Synechococcales cyanobacterium | reverse complement strand
CTCACCCCCAACCCCTCTCCCAGAGGGCGAGGGGAGCCGAACCAATGCTCCTGTTCCCTCTCCCGAAGGGAGAGGGCTAGGGTGAGGGCTTCCGGGCAGCGGTTCGTAAGTTTTGTCAGTCAACCAGATTCCTGATATTGACAACAAGCAACTCCGTTCTCTGAAAATCGTCTCTAAATGTGTCACTGGGGTATCAACTTAAGGCGGGACAGTGGGGCGCACAGCGCCCCACTGTCCCGTTAATTTTGTCCCGCTTTAAGCGGGAACCCGTGTCACTGAATAACTGAATAACTGCCAAAGAAGGGAATTCTAACTTGGAAAGTTCAGGAAGTCCTGACTCCCCCGTCGCTCTCGGTAAAAAGAAACGGAACTTTTGTCTTTAACTAAAGCATTGCCGGTATGGCTATTTTTGTCACGTCAGGAAATGAGCAACGGGCTAGAGCACGGTTAGCGCAGCTCCTGAAAGAATTGCGGGGGCGAAAAACGCAGCGGGAATTCGCCAAGCTGCTGGGCACATCCTATACCGCCCTACAGGATTGGGAGAAGCAGGTTCGGCTGCCCCGGGAAGAGAACCTGAAACGCATTGCCCAGCTTAAAGGATGGCCCGAAGAAGAACTGCTGCACTATTTGTTCCATGCCAGCGCAAACTCAGAAAGCCTGCCAGAGGATCCCCTGGAGGCAATTATGGTTCAGGTGCAAACCTTATCTTTGTTACAGTTAGAAAAGCTAAAGGATTATTTGGCTACCCGCCTGAACCAAATTCACCAGGCAACCGTGTGTCGGCAGGGCCAGGAGGGCGACTCTAAGCCACAGATGCTGGAGCCTGACCGCTGAACTCCTTCCAAAACTGACACGAGCGATGGGATTCGTCCCCTCCCAAGCCCCAGTGCTCGCCAGCCGTTACATTCTTACCCCTTCTCACACGGGTGGGGTAGTGGCGCGACGCGCTACCACCCCCCAAATCCGTACCTCAGGCGATTGGGAATCGCTATAGTCTAAACGTCTATGACCTTGCTGTATCGATACCTGCGTCCGTCTTTGGGAGTGGTGGCCATCGGGGCGATCGCCTACGCCTGCATCTGTCTGGCCCTCTGGCGCTGGCAAACCCGCTTCATTTTCTTTCCCCCTGCTGTGCTGAAAGCTACTCCGGCAGACGTGCAGCTTGCCTACGAGGATGTGTGGCTGGCGATCGACGGCGATACGCTCCACGGCTGGTGGATTCCAGCCCCCGTCCCTGAAGCACCCGTCATTCTTTACTTCCACGGAAACGCCAGCAACCTGGGGGATCTGGTTAATCAGGCCGCCCGCTATCACCAGTGGGGGTATGGGGCGTTTTTGATCGACTATCGGGGCTATGGAAAAAGTTCGGGGGCCTTTCCCCACGAGCAGCAGGTGTACGAAGATGCGGCGGCGGCCTGGGCTTACCTGACCCAGGAACGGGGCATTCCCGCCCATCGCATTGTGATCCATGGGCAGTCTCTGGGGGGGGCGATCGCCCTTGAGTTGGCCACCCGTCAGCCCAGCGCCGCAGGGGTGATTGTGGAAAGCTCGTTCACCTCCATTCGGCGCATGGTGGATCACCAGACCCTCTACAACCTGGTGCCCATCGACTGGCTGCTCACCCAGCGGTTTGACTCCCTGGCGAAGGTGCCCACTTTGGAAGTCCCCCTCCTGCTGCTGCACGGCACCGCCGACGAGACTGTCCCCCCGGACATGAGCCAGGCGCTGTATGATGCCGCCCCTGAACCCAAATCTCTGGTATGGTTTGCCGGAGCAACCCACGATAATCTGCCCTCTACGGGTGGGGAGAAGTATGCAGAGGCGATTCGCTCATTTGTGGATAGCCTGCGGTGACTGCCGCTGGTAAGTCGCCCTACTGGTCACTGATGCCAGTTTCAAAGCCCCTTTCCCGTCCTGGGAGAGGGGTTTGGGGTGAGGCGAAATGACCAGGAGCAACGCAAGCATCCTTGGGGAAACTTCAATATAAATTTTTCTTATTGGCTTAATCAAAAAAGATAACGGAATTGCTAGTTAAACTCGTGGCACTTTATGGTTAGATTTTAATCAATGGATTTTCTTTAACCCATAGACTCAAATCTATAAAATCACTTGATTTAACTCGACCCTGGTGTTGAAGAAGACAACTTCATAAATTGAGCGAGTTCAATTTCACTCAGTTAGGTGGTCTAAGCTATGCAACTCACGAATAAAATTCACTTTCGCAACCTGCGGGGTGACCTCTTTGGTGGGGTAACCGCAGCGATTATTGCCCTGCCGATGGCCCTTGCCTTCGGTGTAGCCTCCGGTGCTGGAGCCGCGGCTGGCCTATGGGGGGCGGTTCTGGTCGGCTTCTTTGCCGCATTATTTGGGGGCACCCCCACCCTGATTTCCGAACCAACTGGCCCCATGACGGTGGTGATGACGGCGGTCATTGCTAATCTAACAGCGACCAACCCCGAAAACGGCCTGGCAATGGCCTTTACGGTGGTCATGATGGCCGGGATATTCCAAATCATCTTTGGCATACTCCGGCTGGGTAAATACATCACCATGATGCCCTATACCGTTATTTCCGGCTTCATGTCTGGCATCGGTATCATTCTGGTGATTCTGCAACTGGCTCCGTTCCTGGGCCAACCCAGCCCTCCGGGAGGGGTCGTCGGTACGCTGCGGGCTATCCCCGAATTGTTGGGCAACATTCAGCCTGCCGAAACCCTGCTGGCGGCAGTTACGGTGGCCATTATCTGGTTCATGCCTTCGAAGTTCAAGCGCATTGTTCCTCCCCAGTTAATCGCCCTGATTGTGGGTACGTCACTGTCCCTGATGCTGTTTCCAGGGGTCGACATTCGCCGGATCGGCGAGATTCCTGCGGGCTTTCCGGCGCTGCAGCTCCCGACCTTTAACGCTGACCAGATCCAGCTCATGTTTGTGGATGCAGCGGTGTTGGGAATGCTGGGCTGTATAGACGCCCTGCTAACTTCGGTGATTGCCGATAGTCTGACCCGCACCGAGCACGATTCCAATAAAGAGCTAATTGGCCAGGGATTGGGCAACCTGATGTCGGGCCTATTTGGCGGCATCGCCGGAGCAGGAGCCACCATGGGAACGGTGGTTAACATCCAAACCGGCGGTAAGACGGCCCTCTCTGGCCTCACCCGGGCGGGGGTGCTGCTGGTGGTCATTTTAGGAGCGGCAAACCTGGCGGCGGTTATTCCTCTGGCGGTGCTGGCAGGCATTGCCCTGAAGGTGGGGATTGACATCATCGACTGGGGTTTCCTGAAGCGGGCACACCAGATTTCCGTCAAAGGTTCCCTGATCATGTACGGGGTGATTCTGCTGACCGTTTTGGTGGACTTGATTGCCGCTGTCGGAATTGGTGTCTTTGTGGCCAATATTCTTACCATTGAGCGCATGAGCACCCTGCAGGCAAAGTCAGTGCAAGCAATTACTGACGCCGATGATGCCATTCAGCTCAATACCGACGAAAAGCGCTGGCTGGATGAGGCCAATGGCCGCGTGCTGCTGTTCCAACTGAGCGGTCCCATGATCTTTGGTGTGGCCAAGGCGATCGCCCGCGAACACAACGCCATTGGTGAATGTGACGCCATTGTGTTTGATCTGAGCGACGTTCCCCACCTGGGGGTCACAGCCTCACTGGCCCTGGAAAATGCCATTCAGGAGGCCGTTGAGAAAGGGCGTTACGTGTTTATTGTGGGGGCGGCTGGGCAAACCAAACGCCGTTTGGAGAAGCTAAAAGTCTTCAACCTGGTGCCGCCTCACAACCTCTATATGGATCGGGAAAAGGCCCTGGAAGCTGCTGTGGCCAGCGTCTTTCCCGCCATCCACGACCGTCCCTCAGATTTGGGGGCCTCTACCCCTGTGTAGGGAAACCCAGACGAGGGTTAAAGATTTGATGATGATCCGATACGTTCGAGGAATTGTTCATGTTATTGACTGCTAGCTCTGTTTTGCTATTTCCCGATGTTTTTTTTCCAAATTTAATGAATCTCTGGGTTCCCCTACCATATCTGCTGGCCGAAACGTCGGAGGCGGAGTATGGGCCGCTGGTGCTTACGGGGGTATTGCTCAGCCTGGTGGTGGTTTACTTCACCAGCAAGCTGGGGGGTGAGCTGTCCAAACGACTTGACCTGCCGCCAGTGTTAGGGGAACTGGTGGGGGGCGTCGTCGTGGGGGTTTCGGCTCTGCACCTGCTGATGTTCCCTGAAAACAGCGCTGCAGCCACCGATTCCGTCATTATGCAAGTGCTGCAGTGGCTGGGCAACCTCGATCCAGAGGCCGTGACCCACGTTTTTCAAAGCCAGAGCGAAGTGATTTCCGTCCTGGCGGAGTTGGGGGTAATTGTCCTGCTGTTTGAAATCGGCTTGGAATCCGACCTGCGAGAGCTGGGTAAGGTGGGCTACCAGGCAGCAGTGGTGGCAGTGGTGGGGGTTACCGCTCCTTTTGCCCTGGGCACGGCGGGCCTGATCGCGCTGTTTCATGTGCCCGTCATCCCAGCGATCTTTGCGGGTGCAGCCCTGACGGCGACGAGTATTGGCATTACTTCAAAGGTGCTGTCAGAACTGGGGCAACTGAAATCCACAGAGGGCCAAATTATCGTCGGAGCTGCCGTTATTGATGACGTACTGGGCATTATCGTGCTGGCGGTGGTCGCCAGTCTGGCAAAGACTGGAGAAGTGGATCTGCTCAATGTGGTTTATTTGATCATCAGCGCCAGTGCCTTTTTGCTGGGAGCGATTTTGCTGGGTAAGTTTTTTAACTCAAGCTTTATGGCGATCGCCGACAAGCTGCAAACCCGTGGTGCTCTGCTAATCCCTGCTTTTACCTTTGCTCTGGTGATGGCGTTTTTGGCCAATATTATCCATCTGGAAGCAATTTTGGGAGCCTTTGCCGCAGGTCTGGTGCTGGACGAAACCGATAAGCGCAAAGAACTGGATCTACAGGTGATGCCAATCGCCGACATTCTGGTTCCCATCTTCTTTGTGACCGTGGGCGCGAAGGCCGATCTGGGGGTTTTAAACCCAGCAGTTGAGGCTAATCGGGCAGGGCTGATCATTGCCACCTTCTTGATTGTGGTAGCCATCCTGGGCAAGGTGGTAGCCGGTTGGGGCGTGTTTGGCAAGCCTGGGATCAATCGTCTGGCGATCGGGGTGGGCATGATTCCCCGTGGCGAAGTAGGTCTGGTGTTTGCAGGCATTGGTTCCGCCAGTGGGGTACTGGACAAGCCGCTGGAAGCTGCCATTATCGTCATGGTAATTTTGACCACGTTCCTGGCTCCGCCACTGCTGCAGGTGGTCTTTAAGGGGCAGGGCACGTCGGCCCCAGCGGAAGAAGCCAGTTTATCGGCGGCAGAGTAGAAAAAACTTTGGAACTTCCAACGGCCTAAAATTAAGTAGGTGGTCACAAGTAAACGAAGCTATCGGCGGGGGAGTACCCCGCCGATGAGCACACCCCGACCGCTTTACCGCTTTATTTATAGCCGGACGCTTAACTTGATAGGGGCAACTTTGATGGGCAACTTTAGATGGGCACGGGTGTTGGCTCGCCCTTTGCCCTAAGGTTCAAGAAACTAAGGAGATTTCCAGGAAAAAATTTACCCTTGGTTAAACCCTTGGTAGGGGCAAATAACCATTTGCCCCTACGTCGTCCGGTAGGATCATTATTAAAAATCTCCTAACTACTTATGTCTATTCTAGAAGCCTGTATTTTTGCCACGGTTTTTTGTGGGTTTTTTGGCATCATTTTGAAGAAAAATCTGATGATGAAAATCATTTCAATGGACGTGATGAGCACCGGGGTGATTGCGTGTTACGTGCTGGTAGCGGCACGGGGGGGCTTGTTTACGCCCATTGCCAATGGGGGTGAGCCGGTGGCCTATGCCGATCCAGTGCCCCAGGCGGTGATCCTGACGGCGATCGTGATTGGCTTCTCGATCCAGGCGCTGATGCTGGTGGGGGTGATGAAGCTGGCCCGGGATAACCCCACCCTGGAAACCGATGAGATCGAAAAGAACAATATGCCCAATAACCTCCCCTGAGTTGCCATGAGTACAGCCACCATCGCCTGGATTGCTCTGCCGTTTTTTATCGGCTTCAGCAGCTACCTCCTCCCCAAACTTGACCGCCATCTGGCCCTTGGCGTGGCTTTGACCTCCCTGGGCTATGGACTGTGGGCGATTTTTGCCCCCTCACCACTGAGCTTACACCTGCTGGATCACTTTGGCGTCACTTTGATGGTTGATGCCACAAGCGGCTACTTCATCCTCACCAATGCTCTGGTGACGGCGGCGGTAATTTTGTACTGCTGGCCAGGGAGCAAGACGGCTTTCTTTTTTACCCAGGCCATCATCCTGCACGGCAGCGTTAACGCCGTGTTTGTCTGTGCTGACTTCATCAGCTTGTACGTGGCTCTGGAGGTAATTGGCATTGCAGTGTTTTTGCTAATCGCTTACCCCCGCACCGATCGCTCGATCTGGGTGGGCCTGCGCTACCTGTTTGTCAGCAATACGGTCATGCTGTTCTACCTGATTGGGGCGGTTCTGGTCTATCAGGCAAACCATTCCTTTGCGTTTAATGGATTGCGGGGGGCACCGACGGAGGCGATCGCCCTTATTTTCCTGGGCCTGCTCACCAAAGGCGGCATCTTTGTTTCCGGCCTGTGGCTACCGCTGACCCACGCGGAGGCTGAAACCCCGGTTTCGGCGTTGCTATCGGGGGTGGTGATCAAAGCGGGCGTCTTTCCCCTGGTGCGGTGTGCCCTGCTGGTGGAGGAAGTGGGGCCGATTTTGCAAATTTTTAGCGTTGCCACCGTCTTGCTGGGCGTCAGCTACGCCATCCTGGAGCGCGACACCAAGCGCATGCTAGCCTCCAGCACCATTTCCCAACTGGGCTTTGTCCTGGCGGCCCCGGCAGCGGCGGGCTTTTATGCCCTGACCCATGGCTTGGCAAAGGCGGCCCTGTTTCTCATGGCCGGAAATCTGCCCAGCCGCAAGTTCTCAGACCTGCGCCAAACCCCTGTTCCCCTGACCGTTTGGCTGGCGCTGGCGATCGCCAGTCTGTCCATCTGTGGCTTTCCGCTGCTGGCAGGCTACGAAGCCAAGGTGTTGACTCTTAAACAATTGGGTTCCTGGCAATCGACAATCCTGTCTGTGGCGGCGGTGGGCACGGCGATCGCCTTTGCCAAGTTCATCTTTCTCCCTTGCAAAGGTCAGCGGCTATCCTGGACTCCAAATCCGGGCGATCGCCCCTATTTCAATGCCAATCTTTGGGGGGGGATCATCCTTCTTCTAGGGGGGCTGGTGGCGGCCAATGGCCTGTATACCGAGGGCTACACCCTGGTCAATCTGGGCAAATCCCTGGCAACTATTGCCATCGGTTGGCTGTCTTATTTTCTAGTTTTTCAAAAATTGGTCGTCCAGCTACCACGGGCGCTGGAGCAGTTTGAACACCTCATTGGGGTGATGAGTCTGATGCTGATCTTGCTGTTTGGGATGGTGCTGGCATGATTGGATCTCTGGATTTGCTCCTGCGATTGGTGATCTGGTTTCTGCTCACGTCGGATTTGAGTCCGGCAAATATCCTGATTGGCATTGGCGTGGCGCTGCTGCTGCCCAGGGGCTATACTTCCCCCGGTGTGTTGAAGGACTGGCTGCGGGCGCTGGGAGAGATTCTGGTGGCCATTCCCCAGGCTTACCTGGAGGCGGTGGAAATTATCCTGCGTCCCCACTCCCAGGAAGACACCACCATGGAACGGGTGAAGCCAAACCGCACCCCCGGCCTTATTTTCCTGGATATCTTTCTAATTACCTTTACCCCGAAAACTATTGTGTTGAAGTACCACGAAAACGGGTGGTATGAAGTGCATCGGGTGAAAAGGAAGAAAAGAATGGGGAGGAGTCAGGAGTCAGGCGTCAGAAGCCAGGAGTCGGGAGAGAGTGTCGAGGAGGGCGGAGCGAGGAGCGAGGAATGGTGAGGGCGTTGCCGTTGGGGGAGAAACAGGTATGAATTGGGTATTGCTGGGGATGATTCTGGCGTTGCTGATTCCCATCTATGAAGCCTGGCAGGATGAAAGTATCTGGCAAAAAATGCTGGCCTTTGCCAGCATCGCCACCAAAACATCCGTCATGATTCTGGTGGTTTCGGTGTCGCGGGATGACTGGATGATTGGTGTGGTGGGGGTGCTGATTCTCAGTGTCGGTAATGCCGCCCTGATGCTGCTGGCCCACGTTCTCAGACGGATGAATGAACTATGATTGACGCTTTGAGCTACACCCTCATTGGGGTGGGACTGGTTTTCTGGTTCTGGGGAACCTGGCCCCTGGTTGGCGATCGCTCCGTCCTGTTCAAGTTACATAGCCTGTCGGTGGCCGATACCCTGGGGTCGATGAGTATGATCGTCGGCCTGCTGCTGAAGATTCCCAGGGAGTGGCCCCTGCTAATTCTGGCGCTGATTTCCCTGGCGATTTGGAATACGGTTTTGGGATACGTGTTGGCGTACTGTTCCAGTTCTGGAGGTGACGAATGACGGAAGATTGGTATGTAGAGGCGATCGCCCTCCTGCTGCCGCTAACGGCCTGCATGTTAGTCACCCAGGTCAACCCCTACCATGCCCTGGTCATTCGCGGCATTTTGGGGGCGGTGGCGGCCCTGGTCTATGCCCTCTTTGGGGCGGCGGATGTGGCCTTGACCGAAGCGCTGGTGGGCACCATGCTATCCATTACTCTCTATGCGGTGGCGGTGCGATCGTCCCTGAGTATGCGGGTGGGGGTTTTGGAGGCAGATGCCCCGGAGGTGCCGCTGATGAAAGATAGCGAAACTGAAGCGATCGCTCCCCCGTCCCAGGCCCCCCCGATCCCCGAAGACCTGCTTACGGCTCTTCACCAGGCCCTTAGCAAGTACCACATGCGCCTTGAGTTTGTTCCCTACCCCAGCCCCCAGGCTCTGCAAGCCGCTTTGATAGCCAAAGATATTCACACGACCTGCCTTGCCCGAGAACAGTTCGAGCCACAGGCCTACTCCCCTATCGCCAGTGACCAATCGCCTCCTTACTATTTGCAAACCCGTATCCAGCGCCTTTATGACCTCCTCCAGGCAGGGCTTCCCCCCACCCTGGCCAGTCTGGCCTACATCAGAAAAGAATGAAAACAAAGGTCAAAGCCCGAAGCCAACCCCCGATTCCTGTTCCCGTCTCCTGACTCCTGACTCCTGACTCCTGACTCCTGACCCCTGACTCCTGACCCCTGACTCCCCGTCCTCCACCTACCACTTTTATGAAATGGATTTACATTGCCGCTGGGATCGCTCTGTACCTGAAAATGCTGGTTTTCCCAAATCCAGCCGCCGAATTAGCCGATCTGGCGATCGTCGAGTCGATTGTCCAGGACAGCGGTGTTCCGAACGCAGTTTCCGGCATTATTTTTAGAAACCGCCTCTTTGATACGATTTTCGAAGTGGTGGTTTTCACCATCGCCATTATGGGGGCACGGTTCCTGCTGGCTAATGAGCAGCCCTCCTGCACTATTTACCAATTTACAGATCACCCCTCCATCGTGCTGGCGCGACTGGGGGCCACCATCGCCGCCCTGGTGAGCATTGAGCTGGCGATTCGGGGCCACCTCAGTCCGGGCGGCGGGTTTGCGGCGGGGGTGGCAGGGGGAACGGCCATCGGTCTCGTCGCCATCACCTCTTCCTCGAAGTGGATGGAGGCGATCTACCAGCGCTGGCACGCCGCCACCTGGGAAAAGATTTCGGTGCTGATCTTCGTCGTGCTGGCGGTGCTCACCCTGATCGGCCTGGAACTCCCCCATGGCGAAATGGGTGCCCTGGTGAGCGGTGGCTGGATTCCGATCCTCAACATTCTGGTGGCCATTAAGGTAGCTCTTGGCTCCTGGGCAGCGATTCTGGTCTTTATTCGCTACCGTGGGCTGTTGTAAATCTGGCTGACGGCAACTTAACTGTAATCATCGGTTCCCGTATTCTCTCCGTGGGCGCTGTCCTCTACCCGGTAGGCCCATTCAATGTCGGGCATGTCGGTAAAGGCTTTGCGGACGGATGCCTCCCACAGTTTACGGATCCGGGACAGGTAGGGATCACCCAGGGGCAGGCTGAGCTGGTGTTTAATTTGAAACGTGTCTGCCTCGTACATCACCATGTTGATGGGTGGCCCTACGGAGATGTTGGATTTCATGGTGGAATCAATGGACAGGAGGGCACACTTGGCCGCCTTTTCGAGAGGGGTTTCGTAGGTCAGCGTGCGATCGAGGATGGGTTTGCCGTATTTGGTTTCGCCAATTTGCAGGAAACAGGTTTCTGGGGTGGCTTGAATGAAGTTGCCCTGGCTGTAAATCAGGTAAAGTTCAGGACTTTCCCCCTGAACCTGCCCTCCCAGCAGAATACTGCAGGTGTGGTCAATGCCGTCTTTTTCTAGCCAGGGGCGATCGCACTCCAGCACCTGCCGAATCTTGTCCCCAATATAGCGGGCGATATCGTATAGGGTAGGTAGGGTATGCAGGTTGGGGACGCTCTCTAGCTGGATGTCGTGGCGGAGCGATCGCAGCACCCCCTGGGTAACGGATAAGTTGCCCGATGAGCACAGGATCACCGTCCGCTGGTGGGGCACCGAAAAGTCGAACAGCTTGCGATAGGTGGAAATGTAGTCAACTCCCGCATTGGTGCGCGAGTCAGAAGCTAACACCAGTCCAAAGCGAGTGACGATGCCAAGGCAGTAGGTCATATTGCTAGTCATGCGGGGCGAGGGTTGTCATTCTGAGATTCTGGATGGTTTTATGGGACAGCGCGCCCATAAAACCACTAAACTGCGTAAGTTTTAAGTAAAACTGCATTGAAAAACGAATGTTAGAAAACCGGGGGATCTCCCCGGCGGGGCGCTCCCCCGGTTTTCTAACCTGAATTTAATTGTGCTGAACTACTTACTGATTCTAAAGGGAATGCCGAACAATTTCGACCAGCTCTTCGGGGCGATCGATCAAAAAATTGGGCTGGTAAGTTTCTAAAATTGCCCGCGAGTTGAACCCCCAACTGACTGCGATAACTGGCATTGAGATGCGCTTGGCCGCTTCGATATCCCGCGTTTCATCGCCAACGTAAACAAGATCCCTTGGGTTAAATTGGTGTTTACGGATGAGGCGATTCATCACCCGATGCTTGCCAAAAATAGTGGTTCCTGAATAAACAAAATCAAATACATTTTCGAGCTGATGAACCCTGAGAAATGCCTGCACATTGTCGGCAGAGTTGGAGGTGACGATCCCCAGCGGATATTGATCTTGCTTCAACTGGTACAGGGCTTTCTCCATGCCCTGAATTGGTTTAATCGTTTCAATTTCGCGGTTCAGTTCCACCTTCAACCGACGCAGCAGAAAGGGAATCTTGACAAACGGAATTTGAGCCTGCCGGATAATGTCCCGCGAGCTTAAATCCTTTAACTGGCAGAGGGCTTCCGCCGTCACCTGGGGGTAGCCAAATTCCTTGGCCAAACGGTTGGAAATATTTAATAGGGCCTCCAGGGTATTGGCAATGGTTCCATCAAAATCGAAAAGAATAATTTTCACAATCGCAAGCAAAAGAGATTTTTTTATATCTTTGTATATGGTCTTGAAGCCTGATGTTTGCCTAACGAGGGAGGAAATGAATTCCTGAAACCGGTTTACATGTGCGATCGCCCCCCCTGAAACCCCTGCCGAGCTACCCTCATCCCGGCAAAATCGTTACCGTACCCTGCTGGCCGTCAATCTGCACCCGCTGGCCATTCTTGAGCAACTGACGGGCGTTTTGCACATCCATCACCGCCGGAATGCCATATTCCCGCGCAATAATCGCACCATGGGAGAGCCGCCCCCCCACTTCGGCGATGAGACCACCCGCCTGGGCCAGGCGAGCTGCCCACCCGGAATCAGTATAGGGAACAACTAAAATTGTATCTTTATCTACCTCAACCGCACTGTAAAGGCTATCCAGGATCACCACCTGCCCGATGGCCTGCCCTGGACTAGCCCCAATTCCCCGGAGCTGAACCCCTTCCCCTTCGGCCAAAGGCGGCAGGGAGAACTGGGTTGCTTTAGGCGGTTCGTTGCCATAAACCAGGATAGGAATATTGGCCACGCGGCTGTCTTCGGCCCATTGCGATCGCCGCTGCTCCACCAGGCGGGGCACCCTCTCCCAGAGCGGATCATCCCCACTGGCCACCAGCCGCCGCACCTCGTCAATCTCCAGGAAAAAAACGTCCCCTGGCTGCTGGAGGCGTTGATGGCTGAGCCAGATTTGCTCCAGTGCCACCAAGCTCCAGCGGAGGTCGGCCAGCAGGCGGTTATATTTTTCTGCGACCTCAGCCCTCAGGTCAAGGCGGTGCTGCACGCGCCGCACCTTCCAGCCCTGCTGGGATCGGTCAACGGCCTCCCGCTGCCGGGGCCGGGTGCGCTGGTGCAGAAACCGGACAAACAGTTCCCGCACCGGGCGGGGGTCTTCAGACCAGGTGGGTACAGCAATATCCGTCGCGACTTCGCTCAGGTAGCCATACTCCGCCAGGAAGCGATCGAGCTGACTAAGAATGGCCTGACCATCCGTATTTTCTCCTAGCGTGGCAAAGATCATGGATCGGCTTTGCTGCTGGTTGCCCAGGGTGGGGAGGAGCGATCGGCTGTTGGCGGCAAGGGCCTGCAGGGAATGCAGGGCGGCCACCTCAGGCGCACGGCTGTAGTCCATATCCTCGTCCTTAACGCGAAAGATGGCTTGCCGAAAAGACACACTCAGGGGCGCGAGAATGTTGTAGTAAGTGACCTGCTTCAGAATATCCAGGGTTTGCTCAACCCGACCCAGTAGGGCTTCAGCCGTCAGCGTGTTGGGCGGCGACTGGGCCAGCTGCTTGAGATAGGGGTCAAAGGCTTGCTGACGGGCCTGGTCAAAATCCTCCCGGAGTAACCACTCGCGGCTGAGCAGCCGCAGCAAACCGGGGATGGCCTGCAGGGTCGACTGAAGCGGCGGACGGCTGAATTTAGCTCCCCGTGTCAGAAACTCCAGGCTCTCGGCGGGTAGACCCATGCGGTTGAAAATAGCGCCGAGCAGGGTGGCGTTGAAATAGGCAACGGAGTGGTGGAGGGTAGCCGTCTGGGAAAAATCCAGGCCACGGGCGCGATCGCCCAGTACCAGACTAAAAATTTCACCCCATACTCCACAGGTAAGCGGCTGGTTAATCGACCAGGTGAGGGGCCGGATGAAGCCAGGGATCACCTCCGCCGCAATCTTCCGGGTCCAGATAGGTAGCAGGGTGGTGATGGGACGGGCCTGAAGCACCCACAGGGTTTGCCCATCAAAACTCCACTCCACATCCTGGGGAATGCCGTGGTAGCGATTTTCGATCTGACGGGTCAGGTAAGCGACCTGCTGAATCAGCCGGGGCGGGATATTGCCTTCCCCCACCACGGGCAGCGTCAGGGAGTCGGGCAGCAGCCAGTCGGGTGATGGGTGATGGTCCATCGATTTCTCAGAAGCAGCGGCTGAAACAGGGGCAGTTGTTGCCACCGCCACCCGATAGGTTTCCGGAGTCACCCGTCCAGAGACAATCTGCGAAGCTGCGCCGGGTAGGGCTTCTACCAGAACGGCATCCCCCTGGCGGTCGATGGGGTCTCGGCTAAACGCCACGCCGGAAAAGACACCCTTAATCTGGACTTGAATGAGCACCGCCATCGCCTGATCGGGAACCTGGCGATCGCTCCGATAGCGCACCGCTGAGGGCTGATTGTAGGATGCCTGACACTGGGCGATCGCCCGCTGCAGCTCAGCTTTGGTGGTGACATTGAGAATTGAGTCGTACTGGCCTGCTGCCGATGCTGATTCTGAATCTTCGCCAATGGCAGACGATCGCACTACCAGTGGGTAGTCTTGCGCGGGATCAAGAAGATCGATTAATGGGGCCGGGTCATCCCCTGGCGGTAGCACCCAACCTTCGGGCACCGGATAGCCCCAACGGCGCAGTTGGGCCAGGGTGGCTGCTTTGCCTCCCACTGACGTCGGTTGTAAATCCTGATCGAGGGTGAGAATGGCGCGATCGCCCCTAAAAAACCGAAACAATTGGCGTGACTCCCTTTGGGCTGAGCTTGTTGGTAAATCCAGATCATCGGGAATGCGGTAGTAAATCCAGCCGATCAGCAGGCTGAGGGCCAGGGCCGCCAGGAGACGGGCAGGGTCGTGGGGATGGAGCAATCCGGTGATCACGGGAATCAGTACCAAAATTCCCAGTCGTCCCAGGTGGCGCTCGCGCAGGACAGTGAACCCAATGCCGCCGATCAGCGCAATCAGAAAGGCGACCCGCCAATCATGGACGATATATCCCCAAACCACATTCGTCACCCCTGCACCCCGACCAATCCAGTAGCGACCGATCACCAGTAAGACCAGTGCGCCAACCTCCCAGGCAGGTTCTTCGGGGAAAAGCGATCGCGCCAACAGCACTACCCCAATCCCCTTAGCCGCCTCGGACAGCACTGCCAAAATACCCACCCAGCGGCCACCGTGATAAAACGCTGCCGAGACGCTGATGTTGCCCGTTCCTCGCTTGGCGAGACGTTCCCCGGTGAATGCGAAGTGAATCCAGTCAATCACGGGAAGCCCGCCCAGGATGGGGCAGACCAGCAGCAGCGCAACAATTTCCCACATCAATCGCGTCGTAGGGTGAATGAGGTTCAGTTTCTAGGCTAGCGCTGATTGGGGGAAAGAGCGCTACTGCCTGCCAGATCCCCAATAAAAAAAGCGCCCTCATCAAGAGAGCGCCTTGCGACTTATCTAATCAGTCGTGCGTAACGGTAGAGGTGTTCCGTCGCGTTACAGCAGGACTATAAATTCTAGCCGTTGATAGCAGGAGCGGTCAGAGCTACAGGAGCAGCCTCAACACCCGCCAAGTCGAGCGGGAAGTTGTGGGCGTTGCGCTCGTGCATCACTTCCATACCCAGGTTCGCACGGTTGATTACGTCCGCCCAGGTGCCAATCACACGACCCTGAGAATCAATCACACTCTGGTTGAAGTTG
>JAYKGU010000270.1:0-7722 GCA_035285585.1 Synechococcales cyanobacterium | reverse complement strand
CTCACCCCCAACCCCTCTCCCAGAGGGCGAGGGGAGCCGAACCAATGCTCCTGTTCCCTCTCCCGAAGGGAGAGGGCTAGGGTGAGGGCTTCCGGGCAGCGGTTCGTAAGTTTTGTCAGTCAACCAGCAGCCCAATGCATGGTCGTCTCCTCGGCTGTTTCCCTGCCTGTCTCCCCATAGACCCTAATGCACCCGAGTTGAGGGATTGTCTGTGAGCATTCAAGGTTATCTGCGGCGGGTGATTGCGAACGTTAGACTGTTTAGCTTTCCTGGTTGAGCTTGTAGACATGATTTGGCTGTACGTTAACCCGAACTGATTTCGGTTAAACTCCCTCTGTATCACAACAATGTAGTTAATAGGTCGTCAAAAAATGGAAAAAGTTTTAATCGTTACAGGAGGGAGTCGTGGTATCGGTGCGGCGACTGCTTTACTTGCTGGCAAACAAGGTTACGCAATTTGTGTGAATTATTTGCATAACCAAGCAGCAGCACAAAATATTGTCGATGAGCTTAGAAAGATGGGGGTTCGTGCGATCGCTGTTGCTGCTGATATCGCATCTGAAGATCAGGTCAATCACCTTTTTGAGAGGGTGGACAAGCAACTTGGTCGGGTTACAGCTTTGGTGAATAATGCTGGAATTCTAGAGCAGCAAATGCGGGTTGAAAACATGGATGCGGCTCGCCTGAACCGGATTTTTGCAGCGAATATCACCGGAAGTTTCTTGTGCGCAAGGGAAGCTATTAAACGAATGTCCATCAAGCGAGGAGGAATTGGTGGGGCAATCGTTAATGTCTCCTCGGTTGCATCGCGTTTGGGTTCACCAGGTGAGTATGTTGACTATGCTGCATCAAAAGGGGCAATCGACTCTATGACCATTGGTTTGTCTAAGGAAGTCGCGGACGAAGGCATTAGAGTTAACGCAGTACGTCCTGGTTTTATCTATACCGATATTCATGCTGATGGTGGTGAGCCTAATCGGGTTGAACGTATCAAAGACCTTCTTCCTATGAAACGAGGAGGACAAGCCAGTGAAGTTGCACATGCAATTCTATGGTTACTTTCTGATGAAGCCTCGTACACAACAGGCTCGTTTATTGATGTTGCGGGAGGCAAATAAACGCAGCTTAAAATAGTCCCTGAGGCGGACGAGGTCAATAGGAAACACGAAAATCCTTCTCCTGGTTGAGTTCAGTGCTTTTTCAATGCCATTAGTGCTAGCTTGACGATCGCCCCGTATTAGATGAGAATATGTTGCAATTGCTTGGTTTTGCGATCGCCATGCCCCTTACTCTCTCAGAACAAGACTGGGATGACCAGTGGAACAACGACCCGACTGCGGTCGAAGAGTGTTTCCAGCCGGAACCTTTTGAAACAGAGCACCGCTGGCGCTGCCAGTTAGAGACGGGGTGGCTGCAGACTTTCTCCCTGCCCAGCCTGTGGCTGAAGGTTGAGGAGTATCAGTATGCAGAAGACTGTGTTCTCCACCATGCGCCCCATAGCTGGGGGCCTGCCTCCAGCTTTTTTATCAGCGGCACTTTGAAAAATTGCCACCACGGATTGAAGGATGAAATCCTGGAACATCCCGGCCACCACTATTTAGAAGGCATTCAGGACGGGGTTGAAAGCGAACATTATCGGGCTGGAGAGACGGTGTGTCGAGTGCGGTTTGGACTGCGGCAGGAAGTGCTTCACCAGTTCGAGCCGCTGTCAGCCCTGCCCTGTGAACTGACCTCATGGGCGGAGGGACAAAGCTCCCCAGAAGAAGCTGCGCTCACGTCTCGTTCCTTCTATCGGCAGGGGACTACCACACCTGAGATGCAGGTGATTTTGCATCAAATCCTGCACTGTCCCCACCGGGGCGGCATCAAGCGCCTGTATCTGGAGGGCAAGGTTTTGGAGCTGGCGGCCCACCAGTTTGCCCAGTTAGCGGAGGCTGAGCAGGGGCGATCGCCATCGGTGTTCAAAGCCGACGAGATTGAGCGGCTCCACCACGCCAAAGCCATTTTAGTTGAACGAGTGGATAATCCGCCCTCCCTCCTGAACCTGGCGCGGCAGGTGGGACTCAATGACTTCAAGCTCAAGCAAGGCTTCCGCCAGGTCTTTGGCACCACGGTGTTTGGCTACCTGCGGGATTATCGGCTGGAGCAGGCCCGACTGCTGCTGGCGGAGGAAAAACTCACAGTACAGCAAGTAGCCCGATCGGTGGGATACGAACATTCCGGGTACTTTGCCAAAGCCTTCAAACAAAAATTCGGCGTCAACCCCAAAGCCTACCAATCGAATTTGGCACCGTAGGGGCGGGGCAAATGGTCATTTGCCCCTACCGAATCCATACCAGGTTCGGCAACGCCAGAAATCCGTGGGGTGATCAAAATAATCCGCCCCGTAGCCCAAATGAGCTATGCGCCCATGCACCGTGTGTTCTATGCTTCTTGAATCTAATTCTCATTTACTGTTGAGCAGATGTGTGGTGTGATGGTAAAGTGGCTAGGGATTTTGTGGATAACCAGTGTCATGTCGATGGTCGTTGCTCCGGTCGCCTGGGCAAGTGAGGAATCTGAGGGTGGGGCGATCGCCTCATCAGCAACAGGAGTCAGCAATTCCGAATATGACTCAGAACGCATTTCAACGACCGTCGCAGACTGGCTGGCCCAGCTTCAGGCTTACCAGCTAGCACAGGCCCAGGTCGCCATCACCGGGGTGCGGGTGAATGCCGTCGAAACGGGGTTGGCGGTGGTGCTGGAAACCCAGGGGGAGCTGCAAGTACCCGAAACCTCCGTGGTCGGCAATGCCCTGATCGCTGACCTGCCCAATGCCGTGCTGGCCTTGCCGGGGGAGGAACCTTTCGAGCAGTTTGCCCCCGCTGAGGGAATTGCTCTGGTTAGCGTGGCCAATCGACCCGAAGGCGGCGTGCGGATTTCCATTACGGGCACGGATGCGCCGCCCATCGCCAGCGTGAGCACGGATGCCTCTGGCCTGGTGCTTGCGGTTGAGCCTGGGACGGAAGCCGTCGCCACCGATGAGGACGCGATCCAGGTAGTGGTGACGGGGGAGCAGGAGGAAGACTACATCGTTGAAGAGGCAACTACCGCCACCCGCACCGATACCCCTCTGCGGGACATTCCCCAATCCATTCAGGTGGTGCCGCAGCAGGTGCTTGAAGACCAGCAGGCAATTCGACTCCAGGACGCCTTGCGCAACGTCAGTGGCGTGATTGCTGGCAATACCTTTGGCAACACCAGCGATGCCTTTGTGATTCGGGGTTTTCCGGCCACATCGGCGGGTAATATTCTGCGAAACGGCTTTCGGCTCCCGGAAACGGATCTGGCTTTCTTTGATACTGCCAATATCGAGCGACTTGAGGTCTTGAAAGGGCCAGCCTCTGTGCTGTATGGGAATTTGGAGCCGGGGGGTGTGATCAACATCGTGACGGAGGATCCCCTGCTGGTGTCCGCCTACGAAATCCAGCTTCAGGCGGGCAGCTTTGGCTTTGTGCGCCCCACCATTGATTTGACCGGACCGCTAAACGAAAACCGCACTTTGGCCTATCGTCTTAACGCTGTCTTTGAGCGGGCCAATGGCTTTCGCGACTACGACCAGGACATCCGCCGATTCTACGTTGCACCCACCCTCGCCTGGCAGGCTGGCGATCGCACCGACCTCACGGTGGACTTTGAATACCTCTATGACGAGCGTCCCTTTGACCGGGGCATTATCAACGATGCCAACTTTGAAATTCCCGACGTGCCCTTTGACCGCATCTTTGGGGAGCCGGATGACGTCAGCGAAACAGAAACCCTCAGCATTGGCTATGAGCTGGAGCATGAACTGAGCGATCGCTGGGAGCTGCGCAATGCCTTTCGCTATGTTTCATCAGATGTCTTCAACTACCGGGCGGAGCCGCTGTATGACACGGATGCAGAGGGCAACCTGTCCCGCAACTTCCGCTCCAACGACAACTATTCCGAAAGCTATTCCCTGCAAACCAATGTGGTGGGAAATTTCACCACTGGCCCCATTGAACATACCCTATTGGCGGGGGTGGACTGGTTTCGCAACACGCGCACGGGCGGCCAGAGCCGCTTTCCGGGGGTGACCATTCTCAATATCTTTGATCCCGTCTACGAAGTAGATCCCCGTCCTGACCTCTCCGAGCTGACCCTGGACTTCTTTACCCGCAACACCCGCAGCGACCTGATCGGGTTCTATTTGCAGGATCAGGTGGCCTTTACGGATAACCTCAAACTGCTGGCCGGTGGCCGGTTTGATATCGTTGATCAGCGCAGTAACGAGATCTGGCTGGGCACCCGCAGCGAGCAGAACGAAACGGCCTTCAGTCCCCGCGTGGGCCTGGTCTACCAGCCGATTGAACCCGTTTCCCTCTATGCCAGCTTTAGCCGCTCATTCAGCCCCAATGCCTTCACGGATGTAAACGGCGATTTCCTGGAGCCAGAGCGGGGTACACAGTTTGAAATCGGCGTGCGGGGGGAACTGCTGGATGGGCGACTGGTGGCCAACCTGGCGGCCTATGACATCACCAAAACCAACCTGGCCACCCAGGACCGGGAAAATCCCGACTTTTCAGTGGCGACGGGAGAAGTGCTCAGCCAGGGAATTGAGCTGGATGTGATCGGGGAAATCCTGCCGGGGTGGAACATCATTGCCTCCTATGCCTACAACGATGCCCGCGTGACTGAGGATAACGATCCCGAACGCATTGGCCTGCGGCTCCAGGATGCGGCCTACAACACCTTCAGCATCTGGTCTACCTATGAGATTCAGCGGGGTGCCCTGGAAGGACTGGGCCTGGGAGCTGGGGTGTTTTATGTGGGCGATCGCATCGATGGCTTCATTCCCAGCGTCACCCTGGATGGATATGTGCGGGTGGACTTGGGCGTATTTTATCGGCGGGACAACTGGGAAACGGCGGTGAATATCAAAAACCTGCTGGATGTGGACTATATCCAGTCAGGGTTCTACAACCCCGGTGAGCCGCTGACCGTCATCGGTTCTATCAGCGTTGAATTCTAAGGAAAAATAAAATGCAATTTGTGGGATAGGGACACGGCAATGTGGGGTAGGGGCACGACAATTTGTAGGGGCTTGGCATGCCAAGCCCCTACGGGGAATGCGATCGCGCCAGGGCGGGGTTCAAAAAAAGATTTGCAGGAGGACGTGGACACTGTTAACCATGATTAACATTTCATCGATCAGACCGATCATCCGCCATGTGGCATTGGGAATTGCCGCCTGGCTACTCATTGTGTCCTGCGGCACTCACGCAACCCGTTCTGATGACCCGGCGATCGCCTCCTCCGCTGCTTGCCAGATGATCCAGCACGCAATGGGTGAAACCTGTGTGCCCCTCAACCCTGAGCGCATCGTCACGATTGATCCCTTTTCCCTAGAAAATGTGCTGGCGTTGGGTTTGCAACCGGCAGGCTATGCCATTGCGCCCGACTGGTTGGAGAAGCGGGACTATTTGCGCGATCGCCTCTCCGATATCAACTATGCGGGGGATCACAACCAGCCCAGCCTGGAGAGAATCCTTGCCCTGAAGCCGGATTTAATCATGGGGCTGGAGCTGGAGTCAGAAGCCGTTTATCAGCAACTCGCCCAAATTGCTCCCACGGTTTTATTTCCCTTTGAAACCAGTGGTCAGTGGAAGGAAATTCTGATGCAGAATGCCGAGGCTCTGGACAAAGTTGATGCGGCCAATGAGTTGCTGGCGGACTACGCAGCCCGCCTGGACGATTTCAAAGCCCAACTGGAAATGAAAGATTTTTCCTCAGACGAAAGTGCCGCCGATCCGCTGGAGGTGTCCATTATTCGCATCTACCCAGACACCGTGTCCGTCTATTCAAACGACACCTTTGTTGGCACGATCATCGAAGATGCTGGCCTGACCCGTCCCGCCACCCAGACCGAAGAGTTCAGGCTCAACCTTTCCAAAGAAAGCCTGCACCTTGCAGATGCAGATGTAATGTTTGTCTGGAGTAATGAAACCGGCACAAATCAGCAGCAGGTGCAAACCGAGATTGACCAGCTCAGCGCCGATCCCCTCTGGAAAAACCTGGACGCCGTGCAGAATAATCAGGTGTACCAGGTGCCCAGCTACTGGATTGGCAGCAGCATTCTCACCGCCCATGCTGTGATTGACGACCTGTTCAACTATTTACTGGAGACGCAGCCATGAGCCATCCCGAACTAATTCAACTACCTGCGGAAGCCTGCCGCTTCTGCTCCGTCGTCTCCAAGGAGAATGGCGAAGATCCCATCGGTTCCGCCTGGCCCTATGTCCAGTGGCTCATCATTGAAATGCCCCAGCCCTGGGACGAAGACCTGTGGGTCCAGCATCCCATCGCCCAACCCATTTTTGACTACATCAAAGCCTTGCGGGAAAATCACGGCATCTGGACACGCCCCCTCGTCATTGCCCCCGATCGCGACTATTCCGTCCCCGGCCACACCCGCATCCTCTACTACCGTCGCCCCGCTCAACTCTTTTCCCAGCTTGAGAAACAGGAATTTCTGGTGCCCCCGGAGAAAGTATTGGAAGTGGCGATCGCCCTCCTCCACCAATCCACAACCCCATCCGGTTCCCTTGCTGAACTGGACGCCTACCACCAGCCAGGAGCAACACGCGATCTGATGGTCTGCACCCACGGCAACGTAGACGTGGCCTGCGCCCGTTTCGGCTATCCCATCTACGAACAGCTCCGCAACCAATACGCAACATCCCCCATCCCATCCACCCATCCATCCATTCACTCTCCCAACCCCCTCCGCATCTGGCGCTGCTCCCACTTTGGCGGCCACAACTTTGCCCCCACCCTGGTGGATCTGCCAACGGGGCAGTACTGGGGCCACCTGGAATCGAGTATCCTGGACACCCTGATTTACCGTCGCGGCTCCGTCGCCGACCTGCGCCCCTTCTATCGCGGCTGGTCGGGGCTTCGCCCCTTCGAGCAAATGGTGGAGCGAGAAATCTGGATCGAGCGGGGGTGGGAGTGGCTGAACTACCTCAAGTCGGGCACCACGATCGCCATCGACCCAACCCACGAGGATGAGTGGGATGCCGACTGGGGCACGGTTCAAATCGATTTCCAGTCTCCAGATGGGCAGGTTTCGGGACGGTACGAAGCAAAGGTTGAAACCAGAGGAAGCGTCATGACCCAATACAATTCGGGGACAGACCAATCCTTAGAGTCTGTGAAGCAGTATCAGGTCACGTCACTCATTCAAGTCGCCAGGTAATACTCCCCGGAAGTATGGCGCAGCAAGCCTTTAACCAACATGGCATCAGCGGCAGGAGGCAGCTATTTTCGACTACTCAACTGCTCCACAAAAGCCGCATGATCCGGTGAATTGATGCCCGCTTGCAGGATCGTCAACACTTGCGCCATCTGGTTGCTTAGCAATGCCTCTACGGCCAGCCACAGCCCTGGGAACACGCGACTTTGGATAACACCGTCAGCATTTGGGGTTAATACTTGATATTCTCCATTCACCAACTGAAACCAATCCAGCCGATTCTCAAAGGCTTGCCAGACGATATATTCCTTGACTCCATTGCGACGATAGGCTTGCAGCTTACTGCCCAGATCGATCGCCGCACTGCTCGCCGCAATCTCCACCACCAGCTCAGGAACCCCCTCTAAATACCCCTCTTCCGTCAAGCGGGATTGCCCTCCGACAGACTCTTCCAGAATTAGCACAAT
>JAYKGU010000269.1:0-12235 GCA_035285585.1 Synechococcales cyanobacterium | reverse complement strand
CTTAAGTGGGTACCCCTAGTCCCACTCCTCCAGCGCCGTCACCCAGTGCTGTACCAGAGTGGTGACCTGGTGACGGCGGGCTTCAAAGGTGGCGGCAATCCAGATAAATCCCAGCCCGATGGCGATGCCAACGGCCCACAGCAGCAGCGGCTCGGTGTTGACAAACAGCCAGAGTAGACGCAGCACCCGCACCAGGAAGGTGGCTGTGCCCACATAGAGGAAAGCCCGCACTCGCAGTACCAGCCCCGCTAAGATTAGCCCAATGCTCAACACCAGGGTCAGAATGGCATAGCCGATTGCCGCTGCGTCCGCCGCGACCTCCGCCTGATAGAGCGCTGTCAAACAGATTAGCCCCACGGCCAGGGTGCGCAGCTTATGGCGCTGCTCCCGATCGCTCTGGTCTTGCAGCGCCGGATCCACCTGGACGACATAGAGAAGCGAGCCACCGATCAACGTACTGAACCACAGGGGCGTCAACCAGGCGCGATCGCTCAAAAATCGGATCAATGCCCAATCCACCAGCCCCACACTCAGGTAGCTGAGGCGAATCTGACGGGTTTCTTTGGCCAACCAGGCATACAGCGCCGCCACCAGCAGCAGCCCCTGGGACGTCACCGTATCGGCAGTGACCACGACGGTCAAACCCGGTAGCCAGCGGGCCGCATTATGCCAGGGACGGATGGGCCACCCCCAACCCTGCCAGGGCAGATAATACAAGCCGATCGCCAGAACGGCAGCGATCGCCGCGCCCCAGCCCCGCAAAATCGATGGGGCCAGCAGGTAGTGATCCAGGGCATAGGTGAAGGTGGCGATCGCTTCAAAAATGCCAGCGTAGGTCCAGCTTTCCAGGGATGAGGATTCCCGATCGGGCGGCCCCTTAAGCCGCCGGTTGCCGTTGGCCAGGGCATAGACCGACAGCAGCGTGAACACCGCCATCCACAGCCGGGAGCCGGTGTTGCTCAGCGGCAGGGCCAGAGTCAGGAGGGCCAGCCCCGTCCCCAGCGCCCAGTGCAGATGGGCTACCCCCGCCAGTTGCGATGGGTTGATGCGCAGGTAGGGAACCAGCCAGCGGGACAAGGCGCGATCGCCCAAAGCAATCAGAGCCGCCAACCCCGCCAGCAGAATCACGCCGTCGCCTGGTGCCCCGCCCTCGGCCTGGAGCAATTGGTAAATCAGCAGCTCATAGGCTCCCACGGAGACGGCCAGTAAGCCCAGATAAGTCAATGGCTGAAGCGATCGCCGCCGCCGTCCCACGCCCATCCCCACCAGGCTGGCGGCCAAGGTATACAGTCCAGTGGCCGCTGTAAAGTGGTGATGTCCCAATGCTATCCCCAGTCCGGCATAGGCCAGCGGAATGCCGTGCCAGCTATTCCGGTAAGGCTGTTCGGTGCGGGCTACCCAGCTATCACCCGCCAGTTGTGTTCCCAGTGCCAGGGCTAAGGTGGCGATCGCCAGAGCCTCCACTTCCAGGGTGACCAGTATTAGCCCCGTTATGGCCATCAGCTCCAGACTAAAGGCGATCCCCCACAGTCCCAGTTCCGTTGACTGCCGCCAGTGGCGATAGGCCAGCGCCATGGTGGTGATCAGGGCTGCGCCGAAAACCCATCCATTCGGCCATGTCAACCCGATATAGACTGTGACAACGAACAAACAAAGCAAGAGCAGGCTGGAACAGGTGACCGCGATCGCCCATCCATTCAAAGCTTTGGCATAGGCTTGGCTCAGCCGACTTTCCCGCTGGAACAGCCAACTCCATCCCAGCCACAGCACAAGGGAGGCGATCGCCACCAGATTCAGGGCGATCGCCACCGTGATCTGGGGGGCAAAGAACTTCCAGATCAGGGTGCTGAGCAACCCCAGGCCAAACCCCAGGGTACATGCCGCTGCTGCCGTCTGCTGGAGCTGGCGAGTATTCAACGCCATGAGGACGGTGGCGGTGGCCAGCGCAATCAGGGCGGTATTGAGGGAGTCGAGCAGCAGCAGTTGTAGAACCAGGGCGGGAAAGGTCAACCAGGCCGGGATGTGGGGCCGGGGCACCGCTGGGCGGCTGGCCAGAACCGTCAGCGTGACGGGCACCACCAGCCATATCAGACCGGGATAGCTGCCCACTGGCTCCATGGCCAGCAGCAAATAGGCGATCGCCCCCAGCCCCAGCCCCCCATGCCACGCACTGCGCCGCCAGAGGGGTTGGGGCAGTCCCAGGCTGGCCCACCATTCCACCACCGTGAGCAGCAGCAGTCCGTTGGCCCAGTCTACAGCGCTCAATCCAGGCAGTAGCGTATTCACCCATGACAGCAGCGCCCCCAGGCCCGTCAGATGGGTGAGGTAGACCAGAAATCCGTTGGCCGGACGGTTGCGCGACACTACCAGCAGGGTGATTACTGCCAGCAGCAGGTTGAGCGATCGCATCTCAGATTGGGGCAGGCTCAACACCGCCAGCCAGATCCCCAGGAGCAGGGCCAGCACCTCGGTCAGTTGGGCAAGATTTCTCTGATCCCGTCGCCGGAGCCAGAATGCCGCCCCCACCATCAGCAGCAGATAGGGAAACAGGGCTACGCCAGCAAACTCCGACGCGGCAACGGGTTCCCCCACCAGGGCAGACACTCCCGCTAACACCGCTTGCCGTCCAGCGGGCGGAATGACTAGCCAGAAGAGCCAGTAAGCCTGCAGCCCCACCAGCCAGAAAATCGCCAGTTCACCCACCCTCTGTGGCGCTGCCTGCACCCGCCGCCAGATCAGCCGCATCCCCAAAGTGCTGACGGCGATCGCCTGCCAGGGCGGCGGAGCCACCACCGATACCAGCCAGCCCCAGATCAGCAGTCCGGCTCCTGCCCGATTCCAAACGAGGGCACTGGGGGTAGATTGGGAGAGCCAGCAGATCAGCCAGCCGCAAATGCCAAAGGCCAGTCCCATCTGGCTCAATGGCACCTGTGCCACCCAGACGGCCCGTCCCAGCAGCAGCACCAGCGCAAAGAGAATTGCGATCGCCCCACCAGACACACCACTGGATATTTCACTGGGCGCTTCACTGGGCGCTTCACTGGGCGCTTCACTGGGCACCTCATTGGGCACTGATTTAGACGTTCTCCGATTCCCAGCCCGTTGCTCCTGGCGGAGCTGATAGGAAAAGTTCATAGCCGTCCCAATCGTGCCCACGTAGGCTGCCACCAGGGGCACCCCCGCCCATCCCCACCCCCAATGCAGCCAACTGAGACCAAGTATATTCAGGGCTGTGGGCCAGAGGCGGGCGGTAACCGGCTGAACGGTAGGGGAGCGCAATAGAGATAGACTAACTGCCGTCAGTAGACAGGCGGCGATCGCCCCCACCCCCATCCCCACCACCGTCTGCCCAATTCCCAGCCCATCCATCATCCAGAAATTGACGGGGATAATCAGCAGCGTGGCGATCGCCAACATGCGGGCGGTCAACTGCAGGTGCGATCGCTGGGCCGTCCAGCCACTCGCCATCCAAAAGGCCAGGGTGTAGGCAAACAGGATGCTGTACTGTCCTACGGGGGAAAAATTCTGCCACTGACTGGCCGCCAGTACCCCGGAGGACACCACCACCATAAACACGCCTAGGAACAGCAGCCAGACCACGCTGATCTCCGCCATTACTGCCTGGAGGAGCTTGGCCGCCAGTCCGGGCGACGGGGGCGCGGCAGCGGCGTCTGGCTCACGGGCAGGCATCGTGTAGCTGCCACGAATGACCAGGGGATCATCCGCAAATGGGGCTGGGCGCTCAAGGGCAGCCTGGTCGGGAGTAAGCACGGGTAGGGCCGAAACCAGATGGGTGGCACACCAGCGTTTAACTTGCTCGTCGGATAGCAGCCCCAGCTGCAGCCACACGTCCAGCCCTGGCAGTAGATTGGCGATCGTGCGCTCGGCGGTCAAATCAACCTGAATAATGAGGCGCATGGTCGGTGGCACTCACAGAACGGTGAAAAAACTGTCTTCAGTTTCACCAATTCAAGCACCAGACGCTCAATCTGCAATAAAATGCCACGATCGGTTAACTCAGCCCGAGGAGGCTTCCCAGAATTGCCAGAATTCCAAATAACGCCACCCAGATGAACCGATTGTCGCGGGTGTTGACCTGGCTCCAGTCGATGGGTTCGGGAAGGGACGGCTCTGATTTGCGGGGCGATCGCGCCTTCTTATTCGCAACCCGCCCGCCCAACTCAGGGAGCTGACCTTCGCCTTCCGCAATTTGGGACAGATCGGGAATTTGGGTGAGCCAGTCGGCCCGCGTTTGCAGCCGGGGAGCCTCCAGGATGTAGAGCAGGCGTCTGCCCTGCTTGGCCGTTTCCGGATCGGGGTGGCGGGTGAGCTGCTGGCAGAGGGCGATCGCCTCCTTCACCTGGCCATTGGCCTGATACGCGGTCACCAGCCAGATCTGGGCTTCGCCTCCCAACCGCGAGGTGCGCTCCACCAGACCCACGGCTTTTTCCAGGTGCTGCACCGATTCGCGATAGCGTCCCCGCTCAAATGTCTCCTTTCCGGCCTGATACTGGGCCTGGGCGGCGGCTTTTTGGTCAGTACTGTTCATGCCTCTGTGTACGTAAATCAGCATTCGTAAATTAGCTCTCCCCTTTCAGAGTGACGGATGCCAATCCATTTCGCAAATCTATTCGGCAAATTCGGAGGCCACAATCATGGAGCCAATCCCGCCATCGGTAAAGATTTCCAGCAGCAGGGCATGGGCCACCCGACCGTCGATGATATGGGCACCTTTGACCCCCTGGGCGAGCGATCGCACGCAGCAGTTCACTTTAGGGATCATGCCCCCCGCTACGATGCCTTCTTGAATCAGATTGCGGGCCGTAGAAATGTCCATTTTGGGGATCAGGGAAGCGGCGTCCTCCCGATCCTTGAGAATGCCGGGGGTGTCGGTGAGGAGGATGAGCTTCTCGGCCCCCAGGGCGGCGGCCAGTTCCCCAGCCACCGTATCGGCGTTAATGTTATACGCCTGCCCCGTGGGATCGGCAGCCACGCTGGACACCACGGGAATGTAGCCTGCCGTAACCAGCGACTCCACCAGCCGGGCATCCAGGGAACTGACTTCGCCCACAAAGCCAATGCCTTCATCCCCCTGGGGGCGGGCCATGATCAGTCCCCCGTCCTTGCCGCAGATGCCCACGGCGGCACCGCCTGCTTTGTTAATCAGGGCGACGATTTCCTTATTAACCCGCCCCACCAGCACCATCTCCACCACGTCCATCGTCGGGGCGTCGGTGACTCGTAACCCGTTCTTAAACTGGGCTTCAATGCCAATCTTGCTGAGCCAGGTGTTGATTTCCGGGCCGCCTCCATGCACCACCACGGGCCGCACCCCCACGCAGGCCAGAAACACGATGTCGCGCATCACGGTTTCTTTGAGCTGGCTGTCTTTCATGGCAGCGCCGCCGTATTTGATCACCACGGTGCGGCCAGCGAACTGCTGAATGTAGGGCAGCGCCTCGCTGAGGACGCGCACCCGCTTGGTGTTTTGAATATAGTCCGTGTCGTTGAGGAGGGTCATGGGCGATGCTTGCTTACAGAGGGTGAACGGGGGAAAAATCAGAGGGTGAACGGGGAAAAATCAGTTTTGCTCAGTGACGCTGGGGTCTGAGAGGTGGGGGGGCAGGACTTCTGGTTTGAGGACGGTCTGGATTGCCTGGAGGGTGTGGGTGGCGATCGCCTCTGGTGCATCAGCGGCGGTGATGGGCACTCGCACGTCAGCTTCCTGGTAGAGGGGCGATCGCACGTCCAGAATCGCTTGCAGGGTTTCCTGGGGTTGGGGCGTGTTTAACAAAGGTCGGGAGGTGTCCTCCTTGAGGCGGACGTAGAGCACATCCACGGGGGCATCCAGCCACACCACCACGCCATAGTGCAGAAAGCTCCAGTTCTTCGGACTCAGCACCATGCCGCCGCCCGTGGCCACCACCAGCCGCTGGTAGGCGGCGAGCTGGCTCAAGACCTGGGTTTCCAGCTGGCGGAAGACGGCTTCCCCAGATTCCGCAAAGATTGCGGCAACGCTTTGCTGAGCGGCCTGCTCAATCAGCGTATCGGTGTCAAAAAAGCGATATCCCATCCGCTCCGCCAGGATCCGCCCGACGGTACTCTTCCCGGCCCCCATCATGCCAACGAGGTAAATATTGATATTTTTCAGGTTGGGGTTGTCTGGAAAATCGCTCACAATCGTGCCCGCTCCGTCGCCCCTGATTATACGATTCTGGGTTGGGATTGGGTAGGGGCCTTAAGTGAGACGCCTTCCAGGGGCGATCGCCTTTCCCGATCCCACGGCTCCGAGATGATCAATAATAAAGGCGTCGTACAAGTTTTCAACCCTATGCCTTTACCAGCAAACCTGACTACCCTGGATGGTGCAGCGCTTTCCCCTGAAGCGCTAGCGAACAAAGTTGTGCTGTTTGTGAACGTCGCCAGTAAGTGTGGTCTTACCCCCCAGTACAGCGGCCTCGTAGAGTTGGATAAGGAATATGGCGATCGCGGTCTGGTGATTGTCGGTGTGCCCTGCAACCAGTTTGGTAGCCAGGAACCCGGCAGCCCAGAGGAAATTAAGGACTTTACCAAAACCAAGTACGACGTCGACTTCACCCTGCTGGAAAAGCAGGACGTGAACGGCCCCAACCGCAGCCCTCTCTATCAGTTCCTGGTGGGTGACGGCCCCGACATTAGCTGGAACTTTGGCAAGTTTGTGGTGAACCGCCAGGGCGAAGTGGTGGCCCGCTTCGATCCCCAAACCCCTCCCGACGACGTAAAGCTCAAGGAGGTCATTGAGAACGCCCTGTAATTAAAGTCTCATGAGCCGCAGGATGTGTTGCGGCGGTAGGCGACTTATCCGCAGATGACGCAGATTACGCAGATGACTTGCGCATTCCGGACAAAACTTCTCCCTGTCCGTGCCATTCCTTATCTGCGTCCATCTGTGAAATCTGCGGATCCATCAGTCCGTACAGTGCGTCGCGGCGCAAGCCCAACGCACCACTCATGCTTCCAAAATCCGGCCTAAGGGGGAGAGAAGTTCCCGTCTGATAGCGGGGGCTGTGTCTCCATGCACCCGTCATAGTAGAAATGGTGCCAGCCGCATCATTTGCTGAATTCAATTACTTTGATTTGTCTGAATTTGCGATCGCCAACGCCCCCACCCTGCCCCAGACCCAGCCAGCTCCCATCAACACCGCCTACCGCACCCGCCGCTGGCTGCCGGAACAGGTGCTGTTCACCCCCGCCGCCCTGGAAGAACCCTGGGGCCAGCAAATTCTGGAGCGGGTGCAGTCCCTGGATCTGCCGGTGGAGTACCTGAAGCAAAACCGACTCACGGGCCTGCGGGGCGAAACGGAGCGGGAAACCTACACCATCTCCAAGCGCACCCTGGCCGTAGTGACGGCTCCCCCCAGCCAGCTCAAGCTCAGCCCCATTCCCCCCTCAGCAGACTGGCAGTTTCACCTGGCCCAGGGCTGTCCGGCCCACTGTCAGTACTGCTACCTGGCGGGCAGCCTCCAGGGACCGCCTGTGATTCGGGTCTACGCCAACCTGCCGCAGATTCTGGAGAACTTGCAGAATTACGAGAAGCCGGGTCAGGCAACCACCTTTGAGGTGAGCTGCTACACCGATCCCCTGGGCATTGAGCACCTGACGGGCAGTCTGGCGGCCTGCATTCGTTACTTTGGCACTCGGGAAGCGGGATACTTGCGCTGGGTCTCCAAGTTCGCTGAGGTAGACGGCTTGCTGGATTTGCCCCACCAGGGCCAGACCCGCTGTCGGTTCAGCATCAACGCCGCCCCCGTTTCCCGCTTCCTGGAAGGGGGGACGGCAACCGTGGCCGAGCGGCTCCAGGCCATTCGCAAGCTGGCCCTGCCGAGGGCGCAGGGGGGCGGCGGCTACCCGGTGGGATTTGTGGTGGCTCCCATCATGCCCATTGAGAACTGGCGCGAGGAATACGGTCAACTGCTCGACGATGCCGCTGCCGCGCTGGATTTTGAGTGCGACCTCACCTTTGAACTCATTTCCCACCGCTTTACGCCGGGGTCAAAGGGCATCCTCCAGCAGTGGTATCCCAACAGCCGTCTGGATCTGGACGAATCAAAGCGCAGCGTCAAGCGGAATAAATTCGGTGGCACCAAGTATGTCTACGACAAAGACACCATGACGGAGCTGCGGACTTTCTTTGAGGGGGCGATCGCCCAACGCTTCCCCAATGCCCGTATCCTTTATTGGACGTAAAACCCTGTAGGGGCAAATGGCCATTTGCCCTTACGGTACCGGTCAGCCATTTGCCCCTACGGTACCGGTGACAGGTGTCTACGGCTAATTAAAAAAATAATGCGGATGGCGAGACTCGAACTCGCAAGGCAAAAGCCACACGCCCCTCAAACGTGCGCGTATACCAATTCCGCCACATCCGCAAGCTTGGTTTTTGATTTTGACGGGTCAGACTGTATCCAGTCGGGACATCGTCGGGGCGATCGCCAGCAGCGAGGCACCGATATGACGTCCGATTTCTAAGAATAGCGCATCTGACCCGTTTCTGGCAGGGAATCGCCAAAAGATTTTCAGGGGATTTCGTCGAGCATCTGCTGCACATCGATGGCCAGTCGCGAGCCAAGCTGGAGCAGACGCTCAATCTTTTCGAGAAACTGCTCGCTTTCGGGGGTAATCTCGGGTACGTTGCTGGCCTGTTTTGCCAGCAGTTGGGGCAGCAGTTGCTCTTCCAGGTAGCTCAGGTAGCGCTCCTGTACTCGGTCGAGGCAGACTCCCAGGTGGAGGCGATCGCCCACGTCGATTAGCCGCTCAATCCACAGCATTTCCGCCTCGTCGTTCAGATCCTCAAAGGTTTCCATCACCTGCTGGAGGGACTGCATCACCAGCCGCTCGATGATCTGACGGGCTTGCGGCAGGTTTAGCTGGCAGTGGAACTGGTCGGCCTCAACGGCGATCGCCTCCAGCTCTGCCAGGTGGTTAAAGCACTCGGGCAAATCGGCGGGAATGCCCAGGTTCCCGGCCCGCTCCAGCTGGCGAATTCGGGTCATGGCCCGGTGGCCAACGGCGATTTCTGCCGCGACCTGTAGTTCCTGGGGCACGTCCAGGTGCTCCCGGTGGAAGGCCATCAACACACTGTAGTTGTCGCGATATGCCTGGGTGTAGAGCTGGTCGAGGCGGGTAAGGGTTTCCTGGCTGAGCAGGCGCATGATGCGGTGGCGCTCTTCGGCGAAGAGGTTGTGCAGGCTGTAGGTGCGATCGCCCAGCACCCGGTTCATCTCCACAATTACGTGGGCGATGCTGGCCTGGTTGAGGGCGTCGAACAGGGTCTGCTTGATCTGGTTGTAGGCCAGCCGTCCGGCAAAGGGACGAATCACGCAGTGGAAGTCCCAGCCGCCCAGATGCAACACCCCGAACACCAGATGGGCGTTGTCTCGAATAATGTCGGAGGTGAGTTCGATTTGCCCCACCGCCAGGGTGAGCGGCCCTAATCGCTGGAGCTGGTAGTCGAGCTGATGGGTGGTGTAGCAGTAGACCTGCTGCCGGGGGGCGTAGGGGGTGAACAGGGAGGTGATGGCGTAGTGGGCCGCCACCTGGTCAAGGACGATGCGGGAGGGCACCACCAGCTGGCGGTAGACTTCGGCCCCGTGCTTGATGTGATCCACATTGCTGGGGGCCAGGGCCAGCCGGGAGACAAATTCTGGCTCTAGCTGCACGCCCGCCACATCCCCCGCCAGCTCAATGGCACGGGCGGCATAGCGGAGAATCTGAGTGCCTTCAGGGCGGGAAATTTCGTCGAAGAACCAGCCGCAGCTGGTGTACATCAGCAGGGTGTGGCGCTGCATCTCCAGCAGACGCAGGGCATCGATTTGCTCATCCTCTGTGAGGACGTGGTGCTGGTGGGTGGCCAGGAAGTGCTGGACGGTGGCGGCGGAGCGATCGCCCACCACCTGAATGTAAGCATCCCGCGCCTCCCAGGGGTCTTTGAACAGCAGTGCGCCGGTCTGCTCGTAGACCTGGGCCAGCTCATCCCGCAGCCAGTCCAGGGCCACCCGCAGGGGCCGCCGCCATTTCTGATGCCACAGGCCGCCGCCACCACAGCCGCAGTCATCCTGCCAGCGGTTCACCCCGTGGGAGCAGCTCCAGGCAGTCACGGGCTTGAGTTCCACCTCCCACTGCGGTGGGTTGAGGCTGAGGTAGTGGGCGTAGTTGGTCACCGTCCAGCCGTTTTCGGGGAACTCGTGGACGAGGGCGTAGGCCAGGGCTTTTTCCGCACCGCTCTTGTGGTGGCCGAAGGTTTCGCCATCGGTGGCCACGGAGATGAGCTGGGCAGGGCGGTGATCCCCACGCACCGCCTGACCAATGCGCCCCGCAAAGTGCTGGGAGCTGGCGAGCACGTCATTGAAACCCATGTCGCGGGAGATGGGGCCGTCATAGAAAAAGATGTCGATATACGGACGATGGCCCGTTCGAGTGGAGCGCGCACTGTCCGTACCCTTCTTCGCGTCTAGAAAACAGCGGTAGGGGCGAATGGGGTCAATCTGACTGCCACCCACCTCAATCCATTCGGGATGGGGATGGCTGCTGGTGGGCAGCGGACGGCAGCGCTGGGCCTGAGAAGGCGCAAGGATGAGAAAGCGAATGCCCTCAGCCACCAACGCCTCCAGGGTGGCGTAGTCCACAGCAGTTTCCGCTAACCACATGCCCTCGGGATCGCGCCCGAAGTGGGAGCGGAAGTCGGCCTTGCCCCAGTGGATTTGGGTGCGCTTGTCGTGCTCATTGGCCAGGGGCATGATGATGTGGTTGTAGACCTGGGCGATCGCATTGCCGTGGCCATCCAACCGGGCGGCACTGCGCCGATCCGCCTCCAGGATGCGCTCGTACACGTCCGGGTCGTGGCGCTTGATCCAGCTCATCAGCGTGGGGCCGATGTTGAAGCTGAGATATTCAAAGTTATTGACGATTTCAATGATCTCGCCGCGATCGTTGAGGATGCGGGCGAAGGCGTTGGGCCGATAGCACTCGAAATGCACCCGCTCGTTCCAGTCGTGGAAGGGAGCCGCACTGGGCTGCCGCTCGATGGCGTCCAGGTAAGGATTTTCCCTCGGCGGCTGGTAAAAGTGGCCGTGGACAGTGACGTAGATACCAGAGGCGATCGCCACGGGATCGGTAGCGGCGGGATCACCGAGGGCATCGGCAAAGGCCAGCCCATCTGTTTCCTGGCAAGCGATCGCCTCGTCAACTGACTGCCGCTCCCCGAGGTCAGTCGGCGAAAAGGTCAAAGACGGAGTGGCGGGGTCGAGATTGCTAGCAGAGGTCATGGAAAACGTCCAAATTCGGTAGGGTCAGTGCCGCATGCGCCAACAGCGGCGGTCTGATCAGCGGCTTCGATCTTCTACAGGTCTGTTTAAAGGCTTCTTAAATCTTTCAGTGAGTTGCCTGGTTAATCAACGCGGTCAGTCAAACCGGGGGAAGGTGCGATCGCGGCATGGCGATTGTGGCGTGCATTCCTGCGATCGCTCACAGCGGGGCATTAAAAAACTAGGCTTATCTTAGCGCACAGCATTTTGGGGGGCGATCGCCAAAAAGGGGGACAGCACTGCCGTCCCCCCGTCATTGGGTAGATGAAAAATTCAATGAAATTTTCAGGATCATGTCCGGATTGTTCAGCGGATTGCTGGGATCCGAGACGCATTGATCCCCCCTTAGCCCCCCTTAAGAAGGGGGGGATCGGAGATGGAATCCCCATTTCTGGGGGAGGGTCAGCCCAAAGTCCCCCTTACCAAGGGGGATTTAGGGGGATCAACCCCATGTGAGAGCCTAAACCACCCGTTAGGAAGAGGGTCTAGACATCATAGTAGAGCGCAAACTCGTAAGGATGAGGGCGCAGCCGCATGGGGTTGACCTCGGTATCGAGCTTGTAGGTGATCCAGTTGTCGATGAAGTCTTCGGTGAAGACGCCGCCCACGGTGAGGAACTCGTGGTCAGCCTCCAGGGCCTTCAGGGCATCCAGCAGGGAGCCAGGGGTGGAGGGGATCTTCGCCAGCTCTTCAGGGCTGAGGTCGTAGATGTCCACATCCAGGGGATCGCCGGGATCAATCTGGTTCTTGATGCCGTCGATACCGGCGCACAGCATAGCAGCGAAGGCCAGGTAGGGGTTGGAGGTGGCGTCGGGGCAGCGGAACTCCAGGCGCTTGGCCTTGGGGTTGGTGCCCGAGAGGGGAATCCGCACGGAAGCAGAGCGGTTGCCCTG